>JAJYAB010000374.1 GCA_021779775.1 Actinomycetes bacterium | reverse complement strand
TCCGGCACCCGGTACTACGAGCCGTCCCAGCACGGCAACGAGGCTGGCATCTCCGAGCGTCTGGACCGCCGCCGTGGCCAGCGGCAGCCGAGGGCGTGATCGGCATGCGGGTGTAGCGCCGCCCCAGGTGCACCGGAGGCAGGTATCGTCGGATCATGACGCGGCGCTCCATGTCCCGAGCCGCCGCCCTCGTGCTGGTCGTCCTGGCGGTCGTGGCGGCGTCGGCCGTCGTGGTGTCCGGCGGCGGGCCCCGCCCTCCAGGGCGCATGCATCATTCGGCGCAGCAGCGAGCGGGCGGAGCAGAGCCTCAGGGGAACGGCGCAGCCCCTGGCGGGGGCGCAGGGCACAGCACCGTCACCGCTGCAGCCGCCATCACCCCGCTGGTGCGTTCGGTCGGCAACGTCCCCGCCCTGCCGGAAGGCAGCCGGCCGGCCGGAGTGGCGCCTCCCGGCGAGCCCGTCACCGTCGACATCGCCCTGCAGCCGCGCCATGCGGCCAGCCTGCAAGCGTTGGCCCAAGCCGTGTCCACCCCCGGGAACCCTGCCTACCGGCACTTCCTGGCGCCGGGGGCGTTTGCCGTCCGCTACGCGCCTGCGCAGTCGACCGTCGACGCCGTGCGGTCGTGGCTGCGCTCGCGTGGCCTGCATGCCGGGGCCGCTGCCACCGATAGCTTCCTGCTGCCGGTCTCCGCGACGGCGGCGGAGCTCGGCCAGGCGTTCGGCGTGGCGCTCCGCCAGGTGGTGCTCCCCTCCGGCAGGCTGGCCCGGATCCCCGACGCCGAGCCGCTCGTGCCGTCGGGCCTTCTCGGTGTCGTGGTGGGCATCAGCGGGCTGGACACCGTGTCGGTGCCGCACGCCACCCCGCTCCCGGCTACCGCCGGGGTGGGATCGCCGGTGCAGCCTCATGCATCGACGTCGTGCTCCGGCACCGGCTACAGCGCCGACCAGCTGGCGACGGCCTACGGTGCGCAGGCGGTGTGGTCCCAGGGTCGCCAGGGCCAGGGCGTCACGGTCGCCGTGTTCGAGCTCGAGCCGTTCCTACCGAGCGACGTGCAGTTCTTCCAGAGCTGCTTCTCGGGCACCGGATCCGTGAGCGTGGTGCCGGTGGACGGCGGCGCAGGAAGCGGGTCTGTCCAGGGTGAGTCGACTCTCGACGTCGAAGCTGTCGTGGGCATGGCCCCGAAGGCCAACGTGCTGGTCTACGAGGGGCCGATGAGCACGACCACCGGGGCGCTTGACACCTATGGGGCGATCGTCTCCGACGACAAGGCCCAGGTGGTGACGACCAGCTGGGGACTGTGCGAGGCGTTGCAGAGCCCGGGAACCGCGCAGGCGGAGTCGACGCTGTTCGCCCAGGCAGCGGCCCAGGGGCAGAGCGTGCTGGCGGCCACCGGCGACAGCGGTTCGGCTGACTGCTACTCGCCCCAGACCCCGAACGCCACCGGGCTCCAGGTCGACGATCCCGGTAGCCAGCCCGATGTCACAGCGGTGGGCGGCACCCACCTGAGCACGTTGAGCCCGTCCCCGGTCGAACAGGTGTGGAACGACACGCTTGGAGCCACCGGCGGTGGCTCCTCCACAGAGTGGACGATGCCGTCGTGGCAGTCGGCGCCCGGGGTGCATAACGCCTACACCGCGACGTCGCCCTGTCCGAACGGTCCGGCCGGCACCGGCTCGTGCCGCGAGGTCCCCGACGTCTCCCTGGACGCCGCGCCGTCCTCCGGCATGGACGTCTACCTCAACGGCGCATGGGAGACCGTGGGTGGTACCAGCCTCAGCGCGCCGCTGTGGGCAGGGTTCGCCGCTCTGGCCGACACCGACCAGTCCGGCACGCCGGTCCGATCCGGCCTCCTCGACCCCCTCCTCTACCAGCTGGCGTCGGGCCCGGCGCCGCAGGACTACTTCCACGACATCGTCAGCGGCGACAACGACTGGGTCCGGCTCAGCGCCAACGGCGGCAAGTTCCCGGCTGGCCCCGGGTACGACCTGGCCAGCGGGCTCGGCACCCCGCTGGTCAACGACGTGGTCTGCGCGTTCCACATGTCGTTCTCCTGCCCGACGGTGACCGCCGTCACCCCGTCGACCGGGGCGACCGGCGGGGGCACCGCCGTCACGATCTCGGGGACCAACCTGTCGGGCGTCACCTCGGTCATCTTCGGTTCGACACCAGGCACCAACATCTCGTACAACGCCATGACCGGCACCGTGTCGGCGACGACGCCGGCGTCCTACGGCGGAACGGTCGACGTGGCGGTCACCACACCTGACGGACGGTCGCCGCCCGCCTCCGGCGACCGGTTCACCTATGTCGGAGCGTCAGTGTCCTCGGTCTCGCCAGCGGTCGGCCCTGATGCTGGGGGGAACCAGGTGCAGATCACCGGCCAGGGGTTCAGCGGGGCGACCGCCGTGACCTTCGGATCCGCGCCGGCAGTGTCGTTCACTGTCGCGAGCGACACGACCATCGATGCCACCCCACCAGCCGAGCCGGACGGCACGGTCGCTGTCCGGGTCACCGTGGCGGTGTACGGGCAGAGCCCCGACCTGCCCGGTGACCAGTACCGGTTCGCCCCGCCTCCGACGGTGACGGGGCTTTCCCCGTCGAGCGGATCGGCCCGCGGCGGAACGCAGATCACCGTGACGGGGACCGGCTTCACCGGGGCGGTAGCCGTCCGCTTCGGTAGCCAACGCTCTGCATCCTTCGCCGT
>JAJYAB010000373.1 GCA_021779775.1 Actinomycetes bacterium | reverse complement strand
GCGTCAGGACTCGTCGGCGCCGCCGTCCTCGGCCGGCTCGCCGGACGTGCCCTCCTCGCGCAGCAGCTCGGAGTCGACGAGCTCGTGCCGACGCAGGTACACGCTGGAGACCGCCTGGATCGTCGCTGCGACCGGCAGCGCCAGGAACGCACCGAGCGCGCCGAACACCGCGCCGAAAGCGAGCACGGCCAGGAACGCGACGGCCGGGTTCAGCTGCAGGGACCGTGCGGAGATCTTCGGCGCGAGGACCAGGTTCTCCACCTGCTGGTAGGCGATCACGAAGACCAGCACCACCAGTGCCTTGACGGGCGACACGGCCAGGGCGACCGCGACGGGGAGCGCGCCGCCGATGTAGGCGCCGACCGTGGGGATGAACTGGGACACCACCCCGGTGAACGCCGCCAGCGGGAGCGCGTACGGCACCCGGAGCGCGGTCAGCACCACGAACGTGGCGACCGTGGAGACCGCCGCCAGCACGATGCGCGAGTTGATGAAGTCGGCCACCTTCGACTGCGAGATCTCCCACAGGCGCAGCACCTCCCGCTGACGGTCGGGAGCCAGGTAGCGGCAGATCGACGCGCGCAGCCGCGGCCCGGCGCTGGCCATGTAGTAGACGACCAGCAGCACCGCGGTCCCGGTGAAGAGAGCGCCGACCAGGGACGTCCCCACCCCGACGATGCCAGGCGCCAGGTCCTGCCAGCGAGCGCCGAGGGTGGACACCAGTTCGTCCTGGCTCGGCAGGTGCAGCCCGAAGCGGGTGTCCGCGGCCGAGGCCAGCTGCGCGTAGAAGTCGGGAAGGGAGCGCACCAGCTCGATCAGCTGGGCGACGAACAGACCGCCGACCAGGCCGAGCAGCCCGAGGACGACGACCAGCGAGGCGACCATCACCAGCCCGGTGGCGCGCGTCCGACGGATCCCGTGCCGCACCAGCCAGGCGATCAGCGGTTCCATCGCCAGGGCGAGGAACCACGAGACGACGACGATCGTCGCCACCGTGCCGAGCATCGCCAGGGCTCGCCACGCCAGGATCGCGGCGGCCGCCACCAGGACGGTGCTGAGCAGGGCGCGGCCGAACCATGCCGGCGGGCGGCGTTCCTGCCAGCTTGAGGGTGGGGTGCGGGGCGGCACAGGGCTCCTGTCGTCGTCAGCCTGTGGACCGACGCTACCGGCCCACCGCTCAGGAGGGTGGGCGCTCCGGCGACCGCCTCATGTCGGTGGTCGCGTCGTCGGCCGTCGGGTGCTCGCGCCGGGACATCGTCAGCGCGGGGACCGAGACCAGCGAGACGGCCGCGCCGATCACAAGGGACGGACCGTACCCCCACACGTCTGCCGCCCGCCCCAGCGCGGGCTGCGTCACCACGCCGCCGGCCGAGCTGACCAACGAGTCGAAGGACAGCACGGTCGCCCGCTGCGGTGCGGGGATGAGCCCGTTGAGGTACGTCTGCCGTACCGGCGTGACCGCCGCACCCAGCAGTGCCCACACCACGATCAGGGCCAGTGCCGTACCGAAGGTGTGCACCACTCCCATCAGGACCAGAACGCCGCAGCTCAGGGTGCCCGCCGCGATGAGCACGGTCGTGCGCCGGGGCAGCAGGCGGCGCACCAGCGGCGCGGCGAACCCGCCGACCACCTGCGCGCAGGCGACGGCGGCGGCCACGAGTCCGGCGACCTGGTAGGCACGGGCGTTCCCGTAGAGCTGCAGGACGTACGGCTGCAGCGCGTAGAACACGTAGATCCCGACCCCGCCGCTGAAGAAGCCCGCGATCATCAGCCACCGCACGGCGGGCCGCCGCCAGCCGGAGTCGAGCGACTCCCGCAGCACCCGGCCGGCCTCGGCCAGCGGACGCCCGGCAGGCCGTGGGGTGAACCCGACGTCGTGCATCAGGCGGTGAGCGGCGACGAACATCACCAGCAGGATCCCGGCGCGCAGGACGAAGGGAACCCCGAGGTTGGTCAGCCGCGCCAGCAGACCGCCACCGGCCGACCCGACGAGCGTCGCCACACCGGTGACCACCTGCGCCCGGCCGAACACCGGCTGCAGGTCGCCCTCGCGGCCGGTCGCGACAAGAGCATCGACGAGCCAGGCGTCCACCGCGCCGGAGAAGAACGTGAAGCCCAGCCCGAGCGCCACCGAGCTGGCCGCCCACCACCAGAACGAGGCGTGCTGCCACCAGAGCAGCACGTACAGGAGCGTGGCCGCGCTGAGCGTGAGCGAGCCGAGCAGGTAGGACCGTCGCCGCCCGACCGTGTCCGCGACCACTCCGGTCGGCACCTCGAAGAGCACCATGCCGAGCGTGAAGAAGGCGTTCGCGGAGAAGGCCTCGAAGTTCGTCAGGCCCGCGTCCAGCAGGAAGATCGTGTTGATCCCCCAGATCAGCGAGGCCGCCAGGGTGTTCCCGAGCAGCAGGACGAGGTACACCCGCACGACCGATCGCGCCGACGGCAACGCACCGAGGCTCGACACCGGCCGATCGTAGGCACGCCGGGTCCGGATGCCCCGCGGACGCACGACGGCCCGGCCACCTCGGTGGCGCGGGCCGTCGGTCCAGCAGGTCAGGGGCTCACGGGAGCAGCCGTGGCCCCTGACGATCAGCAGTCGTAGTACAGCTCGAACTCGTGGGGGTGGGGGCGCAGGCGGATGGGGTCGACCTCGGCGGAGCGCTTGTAGTCGATCCAGGTGCTGATCAGGTCGGGGGTGAACACGTTGCCGGCGGT
>JAJYAB010000372.1 GCA_021779775.1 Actinomycetes bacterium | reverse complement strand
ATCTGTCGGAGCGGGGATCCGGACTGACGGGGCACCGGATCAGCGTACGATGGTCCGTCGTGCCTCCCCGCCGCCCCCCGGCCCCCACCGTCGCGCTCCTGGTCCGCCATGGGCGCACCCCGACCACCGGCACCACCCTCCCTGGGCGCGCCCCGGGACTGCACCTGTCGGACGACGGGCGATCCCAGGCCGAGACCGTGGCCCGGAGGATCGCCGAGCTTCGCCGTCCACCGGTAGCCGTCTACGCGTCGCCGCTCGAACGGGCGGTGGAGACGGCGCGGCCGATCGCCGCTGCGCTTGGCCTGCGAGTCAGGACTGACCGGGGGCTCATCGAGTGCGACTTCGGCGAGTGGACGGGCGCTGAGCTGAAAGCCCTGGTAAAGAAGCGTGAATGGCAGCAGGTGCAGCACCTGCCGAGCCAGTTCCGGTTCCCGGGGGGCGAGTCGTTCTCCGAGATGCAGCTCCGCATCACCACCGCCCTCGACCGGCTGGCCGCCGCCCACCCCGGCGGGTGCTTCGTCGCCGTGTCGCACGCCGATCCGATCAAGGCTGCGGTGGCCGCCGCCGCCGGAACCCCATTGGACCTGTTCCAGCGCCTGGTGGTGTCCCCCTGCTCGGTGTCCGCGCTGGCCCGGGGGGCAGGCAGCTCCCACGTCCTGTGCGTCAACACCGTGGCAGCGCTGACCGAGCTGGCGCTGTCGTGAGCCGCAGCGCTGTCGTGAGCCGCAGCGCTGTCGTGAGCCGCAGCGCTGTCGTGACCGCTGGTGCCACGACGGGGGACGACCGGTGAGCCCCTCGCTCGACCTCGGTGACGTGGACCGGTTCGCCGTGGGGACGCGCGGCCCGGTCGGGCGGCGGGTGTTCCTCCTGCAGTGCCGGTCGGAGACCACCGTGCTGACCTTGAAGATGGAGAAGCAGCAGGTGGCCGTCCTCGCCGAGTACCTCGGCCGGCTGCTGCAGGAGCTGGCACGCCCGGGCCACCTCCCCGAGGAGCTCGACGTGCAGGACCCCGACGAGCCCCATTGGGCGGTCGGGACGCTGGGCGTCTCCTACGAAGCGAAGCTCGACCGTATCGTGCTGGTGGCCGAAGAATTGGTCCCCGAAGACGAGGACGGCGACATGGCACGGTTCACCGTCACCCGCGAGCAGGCGGCGGCCTTCGCCATGCGAGCGACCACACTGGTGGAGGCGGGGCGGCCGCCGTGCCCGCTGTGCAACTCCCCTCTCGACCCGTCAGGACACGAGTGCCCGAGGACGAACGGCCACCGGCCTCCAGCCACCTGACGCTCCTGTCCCAAGGAGAGATCGAGGTGGTCGGCCGGCTGCCGTGGAGCTCGAACGGCACGTTCCTCGTCACGTGCACCCTCGACGGAGCGCAGCTGCCCGCCGTCTACAAGCCCCTGCGTGGCGAGCAGGAGCTCTGGGACTTCCCCGACGGGCTCTTCCGGCGCGAGGCTGCCGCCTGGGTGCTGTCGGAGTCCCTCGGGTGGGGCCTCGTGCCGGAGACCATCGTGCGCCACGACGCGCCCTTCGGTGTCGGCTCGCTGCAGCGGTTCGTGGAAGCCGACTTCGCCCAGCACTACTTCACGCTGGTCGAGGACCCCGCCAACCATGCCCGCCTGCGTACCATCGGTGCCTTCGACGTGGTGGCCAACAACACCGACCGTAAGAGCGGGCACTGCCTGCTCGCCGGGGACGGGACGATCTGGGCCATCGACAACGGGCTCTGCTTCCACCCCGATCCGAAGTTGCGCACCGTCATCTGGGAGTTCGGCGGGCTTCCGGTCGACGAGGATCGACGTGGCGACCTGCATCGAGTGGCGATGTCACCACCCGATGCGCTGGCTGACCTGTTGTCCGACGAGGAGCTGGCCGCCCTGTGCCGCCGGGCGGCCACGCTCGCCGACGTGGGCACGCTGCCCGTCGTCGACGAACGCCGGCGCTGCTACCCCTGGCCGTTGGTCTAGCGGGCGGGGCTACTGGTCGTCGGTCCGGCGGGGCTACTGGTGGTCGGGATGGAACACGCCGGACACCACGGCATCTCCCGCACCAAGCGCCGACCACGACCCGCCCGTGACGAGGAGCCCCGTGAGGGTGGCCGGTGGAGGTGTCGCCGCCAGGGCATCGGGCACCGGCGGTCTCCCGAGCCAGAGGACGAGCTCGTGCACGGTGGGATTGTGGCCCACCACGACCACACCCCCGGTGCCGGCGGGAACGAGGTGCAAGCAGGCCATGACGGCGTCGACATCCCCGAGGTAGAGGTCCTCCTCCACCCACAGCTCAGCGCCGAGCGTTCGGGCGATCGGCTCGGCCGTCTCTCGGGCCCGGGCGGCCGCCGAGCACAGCACCAGCTCCGGCGCGCGGATCTTCTCGAACCCGGCGATGCCAGCCAGCCGGCCGGCGGCGCCGGCCAGCCCGGCTGCCTGCCGGCGCCCCCGGGGGCTGAGCGAACGGGTACGGTCCGCCGCCCCCGGGGCGGCGCCCGCGGCATGCGCGTGGCGCACCACCAGTAGCGCACGCGCCGCTGGTGCCCCACCCGCGGCGTGGTCCGCCGCTACGGCTGCAGTGCCAGGCCCCACTGATGGTCCATCGCACCGATGACCGCCTGGGCCAGGCGCTCGGAGCCCGCCGGGCTCAGGTGGGTGCCGTCAGGCGCCCGTACCGGAACCTCGGCGCCCGAGCTGTCCGGCAGGTACGGCGCATACGATCCGGCTGGTGCAG
>JAJYAB010000371.1 GCA_021779775.1 Actinomycetes bacterium | reverse complement strand
CGGCAGAATCACACTCCGACGGCAGCAGAACTTCCCGACGCCGAGCGCCACCGCTCACCGTGAAAGATCGAGGCTAGACGGTATGGGGTGACTGCTCGTCGGTGAGTGGTTGCAGGGCCGGGGCCTCGCTCGCGAGATTCGTGGGTTGCCGGGCAGAGTCCCCTGCCTGGCCTATCCGACAATCGTGGGAGGCCCCGGTGTGGTCCGAGCGTACGAGTGTGGGGCTTGACGTGCATGCACGGTCGGTCGCTGCGGCGGCGATCGACGTGGTGACGGGCGAGGTCGTGCAGGCTCGACTGTCGCCGTCGAGCGAGCAGGTCCGCGGCTGGCTGGCGAGGTTGCCCGGCCCGGTGGCGGTGGTCTACGAGGCCGGGCCGACGGGGTTCGACCTGTATCGGGACCTGACGGTGGCAGGAATCGGTTGCGTGGTGGCTGCTCCGTCGAAGTTGCAGCGTCCTGCCGGGGATCGGGTCAAGACGGACGCTCGTGACGCGCTGCACCTGGCTCGGCTGCTGCTGCTGGACCAGATCACGCCGGTGGCGATCCCGACCGTGGAGCAGGAGTCGGCTCGTGATCTGGTTCGGGCTCGCGAGGACGCGCGTGGGGATCTGATGGCCGCCCGGCACCGGCTGAGCAAGCTGCTGTTGCGTCACTCGATCGTCTACGACGGCGGGACGACCTGGAACAGCACGCACGACCTGTGGCTGCGCCGGCAGGCCGGCCCTGGGTTGGCCGGGCGAGCCACGCGGGCGGCGTTCGAGTCGGACTACGAGGCGGTGCTGGCGGTCAAAGCGCGCCGAGACCGCCTCGACGCGGCGATCGAGCAGTTGGCTGCCGACAGCGAGTTCACCCCGGTCGTGCGCCGACTGGGCGCCCTGCGCGGGATCAGCACACTGACCGGGTTCGCACTGGCCGTCGAGATCGGCGACTGGCACCGGTTCACCGGCAACAGCATCGGCACGTTCGTCGGGCTGACACCCAGCGAGCACTCCTCCGGGTCGGTCCGCGTCCTGGGGCCGATTACGAAGACCGGCAACGGGCACGCCCGCCGGCTGCTGGTCGAGGCGGCCTGGCACCACCGCGCCCGCTATGTCGTCGGGGAGCCGCTGCGGCGGCGCTGGGAGCTGGCCGGCCCGGCAGTTCGTGCCCGCGCCGATGCCGGCAACAGGCGCCTGCACCACCGCTGGGTCACGTTCACCGAGCGACACAAGAAGCCCACCGTGGCCGCCGTCGCGGTCGCCCGCGAACTGGCTGGCTGGTGCTGGTCGCTGGCCGTCATGGACGACTAAGCCCCCACGACTGCTTCGTCGACACCGGACGCCGGCAGCAGCGCGTGGAGCGACTCGCGCGACTTCTATGAGCAGCCCCCACGGCCACGCTCGTCCCTAGACACGCGATCCAGCTCCTGCCGAAAACACCGTCCTGCGGTCACCAACCCGCGCATATCAGGCTGACAACGCGTCGCCAACGACACGCTCACCAGCGCCCCCCTCGACGAAGCACGAGGCGCCGCCAGGAAGCCATCCCGGCGGCGCCTCGCCATGCCCACTTGACAGGGACTCACCCCATATCAGATGTCGACCCGACGGTTGGTGCCGAGCTCGGTGAGGAACGTCGGCCCGCGGGCGGCGAGCTCGGCGGCGAAGTCGTCGGCCCACGTCGAGTACGGCCTGCTGGCCAGCGCGTCGTTGGCGAACCGCGGGTCCACCGTCACCTCGGTGACGGCGAACGTCGGGATGGCCAGGTCGGTCACCGGGCCGCCGCGCTCCACCTCCGCGATGACGAGCGGGGCGTTGCGGCCGGCGAAGACGTCGATCACCCAGCCGTCCTCGCCGAGCCAGATCGCGTGCCGCAGCTTGGCGACACGCTGCCCGCCGCGGCGCACCAGCTCCACCGCGACGGTGGGATCGATCTCCCGCTCCGCCTCGTACCGGGTGCCGGCGACCATGGGGCCCTTGACCGTGATGGCGCCGAAGTCGACGCCGTCGACGTGGGCCTCGAGCAGCGCGAGCTCGTCGGCGGCCGGGTCGAACTCCGCCGGCACGCCCGGCACCTGCGCGCGGACGCGGACCGCGTACCCCTCGTCGGACAGCAGGTAGCTCTGCACGATGAGCGCGGGCGTCGTCTCCAGCAGGCCGGCGGGCACGTCCCGCACGACGAAGCGTCGCTCGAACTCGAAGTCGCCGTTCCCCTGCTCGCTCATCGCGGCCTCCTCGTCATCGACGGTTGCGAGCCTAGAGCGCCACCGTGCCAGACTCCGGGACATGGACGACGCGCCGCAGCGGTACGCCCCGGAGGACCACCTCGGCAGCCGCACCCTGCTGGTCGCCGCCGCCTACGTGGTGCTGTGCCGGCCCGGCTCGGAGCGCCACGAGGTGCTGCTCCAGCTGCGCCGCGGCACCGGGTACATGGACGGTCACTGGGCGACGCTCGCGGGCCACGTCGACCCCGGGGAGTCGGTCCACGAGGCCGCGGTGCGCGAGGCCGCCGAGGAGGCCGGCATCGACATCGACCCCGCCGACCTGGTCCCGCTGACCGTGCTGCACCGCTTCGAGCGCGGGGGGCCGGCCGTCGAGCAGCGCGTCGACGTCTTCTTCACGACGACGCGGTGGCGTGGGGTGCCCACGGTCCGCGAGGCCGACAAGGCCGCCGCCATGGGCTGGTTCCCCCTCGACGAGCTGCCCGAGCCGGTGGTGCCGCACGAGCGGCTGGTGCTCGAGGC
>JAJYAB010000370.1 GCA_021779775.1 Actinomycetes bacterium | reverse complement strand
GGTGAGAACCCGGTGCTGTCCCGCAACGGTGATGGTCCCTCTGTCGGGGGCCGAGCCCGGTCGCCTGCTCGACGCGCATCCTGGCCCTCGAACGCGAAGGACGTACGGGTGAGTCGGCTTCTCGGAATGACCCTGGGCGTCCTGGCCGACGCCATCTTCGGCGACCCGAAGACCCACCATCCTGTCGCCGGCTTCGGAGCCGTGGCCTCCCGGATCGAACGGGCCCTGTACGCCGACTCCACAGCTCGGGGAGCCTGCTCCACCGGCGTCACTATCGCCCTGGTGGCCACAGTCGGTGTCACCGCCGAGCGCGCCTCGCGGCGTCTCCCCTTGGCCCATACTCTGCTCACCGCGGCCGCGACCTGGGCCGCGCTCGGAGCCCGGTCGCTCCTCACCGAAGGCACCGTGATGGCCGACAGGCTCGAGTCCGGGAACCTCGACGCCGCCCGCGCCCAGCTGCCGAACCTCTGCGGACGTCGCCCCGACGACCTGGACGCGTCCGAGCTGGCCCGCGCCACGGTCGAGTCCCTCGCCGAGAACACCAACGATGCCGTCGTCTGCACCTTGTTCTGGGGAGCAGCCGCCGGCGTGCCCGGCATCCTCACCCATCGCGCCGTCAACACGCTCGACGCGATGGTCGGCCACCGCAACACCCGCTACGCCCGGTTCGGGACGGCGTCGGCGCGCCTCGACGACGCCCTGGCCTGGGCGCCCGCACGCCTTACCGGCATCCTCGCCTGTGTTGTTGCACCGCTGGCGGGCGGATCGGCGTCCGGCGCATTCCGCGCCCTGCGCCGCGACCACGCCAGCCATCCGAGCCCCAACGGCGGCTGGTGCGAGTCCGCCTGGGCCGGCGCACTCGGCGTCCGGCTCGGAGGCACGAACATCTATGGAGACAGGACCGAGGTACGTGGGGCGCTGGGCGAGGCTGATGCTCCCCGCCCGGACGCCCAGGCCGTGCGACGGGCATCCGCCCTGGTCGCCTGGGTGACCGCAGCAGCTGCCACGCTCGCTGTTCTCGCCACCCTTCCGGCTGAGGTTAAGAGGGCAACCCCGTGAACGGCCTCCTGATCGCGGGCACATCCTCCGATGCCGGGAAGTCGTTGGTCGTCACCGGACTCTGCCGAGCGCTGGTCCGACGCGGCATCGACGTCGTACCCTTCAAGGCCCAGAACATGTCCAACAACTCCATGGTGTGCGCCGACGGTGCCGAGATCGGCCGCGCCCAGTACCTGCAGGCGCGGGCAGCCCGGCTCGAACCCACCAGCGCCATGAACCCTGTCCTGCTCAAGCCCGGCACCGACCGTCGCGCGTTCGTCGTGCTGCGCGGGCGCCCGGGCGGGACCCTGGAGGCGGGAGAGTATGCCACCGGACGGCGTCACTTGGCCGACGCTGCCTACGCCGCGTACGACGAGCTGGCCGCCACCCATGAACTCGTGGTGGTGGAAGGTGCCGGGTCGCCCGCCGAGATCAACCTCCGCGGCGGCGACTACGTCAACCTCGGACTGGCCGGACGCTACGATCTGCCAGTCGTGGTCGTGGGCGACATCGACCGCGGAGGCGTCCTAGCGGCACTGTTCGGAACCTGGGCGATCCTCGACGATGCCGACCGGGCCCTCCTGGCGGGATACGTCATCAACAAGTTCCGTGGCGACCAGACGATCCTCGACCCCGGCTTGGCGGAGCTGACCAGGCGCACCGGCCTGCCCTGCTTCGGCGTTCTCCCGTGGCTCGAGGGCGTGTGGCTCGACGGTGAGGACGCTCTGCGCGTCGACCGCTGGGCCCCAGCCGCAAACGTGTCTCTGACGGTCGCGGTGGTGCGGTTCCCCCGGATCTCGAACTCGACCGACGTCGACGCCCTCGCCCACGAGCCCGGCGTCCGCGTGCTCGTCACCACCGATCCGCAGGCATGCCAGGCAGCCGACCTGGTCGTCCTCCCCGGATCACGCTCCACCGTCGAGGACCTTCAGTGGCTCCGCTCCCGAGGGCTCGACGACGTTCTCACCCGGCGTCACGCCGCGGGACGTCCGGTTCTCGGAATCTGCGGCGGGTTCCAGATGCTGGCCGAATCCATCCACGACCACATCGAGTCCGACGCGGGCACGGTCGCCGGCCTCGGCCTGCTGCCCGTCGAGGTCAGGTTCGACGCGGACAAGACCACGGCACTCTCGACACAGATCTGGGGTGATCTGCAGGTGCCGGGCTACGAGATCCACCACGGACGTCACCAGGTCACCGGGGAGGCGGTGTCCTTCCTCGGCGGGTGCTCGGTGGGGACCTCCGCAGGAACCATGCTCCACGGCTGCCTCGAAGACGACGCCTTCCGACGCGCCTACCTCGCCGAGGTGGCAGCCGCCACCGGGAGCCCCTGGCGTCCCGATCCCGCTGCCGTCGGGTACGCCGAAGCGCGCGAACGGATGATCGACACGCTCGCCGACGCGGTCGAGACCTACCTCGACCTGGACGCGCTCCTCGCTCTGGCGGGCCGGGGAAGGGCGTTCCAGTGAGCGGTACCCGGGAACTCCGGCACGTCCCCCGGCTGATCGTCCACACCGGGCAGGGCAAGGGCAAGTCGACAGCTGCCTTCGGGCTGGGCCTGCGCGCCTGGGCGCAAGGGTGGTCGGTGGGGGTGTTCCAGTTCGTCAAATCCGACTCATGGCGTCCGGGCGAGCACGCCGCCTACACCGCACTCGACGAGGTCCACCGAACCACAGGCCAGGGCGGC
>JAJYAB010000369.1 GCA_021779775.1 Actinomycetes bacterium | reverse complement strand
CGCGCCGGCCTTCCAGCGACTCGAGCAGCGCCGTTTCCTCGCCGCAGATATAGGCGCCGGCCCCCGCGTGCACCACCAGCTCCAGGTCGAAGCCCGAGCCGTTGATGTCGCGGCCCAGGTATCCGGCCGCGTAGGCCTCGGCCACCGCGTTCTGCAGGCGGCGCAGCACCGGCAGCACCTCGCCGCGCACGTAGATGAACGCGTGGCTGGCCCGGATCGCATAGGCGGCGATGATGACGCCCTCGACGAGCACGTGCGGCGTCGCCAGCATCAGCGGAATGTCTTTGCACGTTCCGGGTTCCGACTCGTCGGCGTTGACCACCAGGTAGTGCGGCTTGGCGGCCGCTCCGGTGTCGCCCTGCGGGATGAACGACCACTTCGTCCCGGTCGAGAAGCCGGCGCCGCCACGCCCGCGCAACCCGGAGTCCTTGACGGCGGCGATCACGTCGTCGGGCGCCATCGCCAGCGCCTTCTTCATCGCTTCGTAGCCGTCGTGGCGCCGGTAGGTCTCCAGCGTCCACGACTGCGGGTCGTCCCGGAATCGGCTGATGACCGGGGTCAGCGGCGTGGCCTGCGAGCTGGTCATGACCGGCCCGCCGGGGGGGTCGGCGCGGCCATGCCGAGTTCCTTGGCCACCCTCAGGCCCGCCAGGGTGGCCTCGCCCGCGCCGCCCTGGCCCTGGTCGGGGCGCTGGTCGGGCAGGCCGGCCAGGATGCGCGAGGTCTCGCGGAAGGCGCACAGCGGGGCGCCGCGGGTGGGCGGCTTCGGCTGCCCGGAGCGCAGCGAGTCGACGAGCTCGCGCGCGGACTCCGGCGTCTGGTTGTCGTAGAACTCCCAGTTGACCATCACCACCGGCGCGTAATCGCAGGCGGCGTTGCACTCGATGTGTTGCAGGGTGACCGAGCCGTCGGGGGTGGTCTCGTCGTTGCCGATGCCCAAATGCTCTTTGAGGGCGTCGAATACGGCGTCGCCGCCCATGATCGCGCACAGCGTGTTGGTGCAGACTCCCACCAGGTAGTCGCCGGTGGGTCCGCGGCGGTACATCGTGTAGAAGCTCGCCACCGCCGACACCTCGGCGCCCGTCAGCCCCAGCTGCTCGCCGCAGAACTCCAATCCCGCGGGGGTCAGGTAGGAGTCCTCGGCCTGCACCAGGTGCAGCAACGGCAGCAGCGCCGAGCGCTTGTTGGGGTAGCGGCCCATGATCTCCTTGGCGTCGACCTCGAGCCGCGCCCGCACCTCCGGCGAATAGGTCTGCGGCGCACCCTCGGTGACGAAGGCGTTGGGCTCCTCGGGCGGCGGCCCGAGCCGGAGGAAGACCGGCTGTCCTTGCGGGCCGGTCACCGGTCCACCCCGCCCATGACCGGGTCGATGCTGGCGACCGCGGTGATCAGGTCGGCCACCATGCCGCCCTCGCACATCGCGGCCACCGACTGCAGGTTGGTGAACGACGGGTCCCGGTAGTGCACCCGGTACGGCCGGGTGCCGCCGTCGCTCACCATGTGCACGCCCAGCTCACCGCGCGGCGACTCCACCGCGGTGTACACCTGGCCCGCGGGGACCCTGATGCCCTCGGTGACCAGCTTGAAGTGGTGGATCAAGGCCTCCATCGAGCCGCCCATGATCTTGGCGATGTGCTCTTCTGAGTTGCCCATGCCGTCCGGCCCCACCTTCAGGTCGGCCGGCCACGCGATCTTGCGGTCCTCGACCATGATCGGGCCCGGCTTCAGCTTGTCCAGACACTGCTCGACGATCTTGATCGACTCCCACATCTCGTTGACGCGAATCATGTAGCGCCCGTAAGCATCACACGTGTCGGCGGTCATCACGTCGAATTCGTAGTTTTCATATCCGCAGTACGGTTCGCTCTTGCGCAGATCGTGGGGCAACCCGGTGGCGCGCAGGATGGGGCCGGTGATGCCCAGCGCCATGCAGCCCGTCAGGTCGAGGTAGCCGATGTCCTGGGTGCGGGCCTTCCAGATGGCGTTTTCGTTGAGCAGATCGCCCATTTCGCGCAGCACCTGGCGCAGCGGCTTGAGGGCTTCGGCGATGTCGGTCTCCGCGCCCGGCGGCAGGTCCTGCGCGACGCCCCCCGGCCGGATGTAGGCGCTGTTCATCCGCAACCCGGAGATCTTCTCGAACAGGGTCAGGACGATCTCGCGGCCGCGGAAACCGACGAACATCGGGGTCATGGCGCCCAGTTCCATGCCGCCGGTCGCCAGCGCGACCAGATGCGAGGAGATCCGGTTGAGCTCCATCATCATCACCCGGATGACGTTGACCCGCTCCGGTATCTGGTCGGTGATGCCGAGCAGTTTCTCCACGCCCAGGCAGTACGCGGTCTCGTTGAAAAACGGTGACAGGTAATCCATTCGGGTGACGAAGGTGACCCCCTGGGCCCAGTACCGATATTCGAGGTTCTTCTCGATCCCGGTGTGCAGGTAGCCGATTCCGCAGCGCACCTCGGTGACCGTTTCGCCCTCGATCTCGAGGATCAGCCGAAGCACGCCGTGCGTGGACGGGTGCTGGGGACCCATGTTGACGACGATCCGCTCACCGGGGTCCGCGTTGCGGGCGGCGTCGACGATCTGGTCCCAGTCCTGGCCGCCCGCGACCAACACGGTCTCGGGGCCTTCCGAGGCGCCGCCCTCGTGCGTCGAGTCAGTGATTGTGCTCATCAGTTGTACGCTCTCCGCTCGTCGGGCGGGGGTATCTGCGCTCCCTTGTACTCCACCGG
>JAJYAB010000368.1 GCA_021779775.1 Actinomycetes bacterium | reverse complement strand
CAGACACGCCCAGGAGATCGCCACGGCTCGGTTCGTAGCACACCGTCGCGGCCTGCCGCTGAACTCCGTCCTCAATGATCTCTGCCGAAATCCGGGTTCGCGTCACCAGGAAGTCATGCCGGTAACACCCGGGCGGGAGTTCGGGTGATCCCCACCCTGACCTCTGGCGTAGGGGATCGGCTGACGGCGATGCTCACCGAGCGCGGTACGACAGGGTCGGACCTGTTGTTCCAGGGCCAGCGAGGCGGACCCATGCGCCCGGTGAACTGGCGGGGGAGGGTGTTCCGCTCGGCGGTGCGGGACTCGGGGATCGAGGACTGGGCGGCGATCACACCGCACAGCCTCCGACACGGTGCGGTCGCCGGGTGGATCGCTGCCGGGGTGACCGACGGCTACCTGATCAGCCGCTGGCTCGGGCACGGCAGTCCGGCTTCAGCCTACCGACTTTACGGACACCTACTGCCGGTCGACACCTCCGGGGTTACGGCGGCGCTCTCCAAAGCACGCTCGGACGCCGAGAGCATCACGCCAGCCGAGGTCCTCCAGCTCGGCTGAATGCCGGCGCACGATCAAAGCGAGGTCGAGGTCAGCAACCAGCCGCAGCGGCGAGCACACGGCAGGCCTCGGCAAGCTTGCCCGCGGACAGTGAGGTCAGCTTCCGGCGAAATGCCTCACGAGGCAGCGTATGAACATTGTCGAAGTTGACGACGCAGTCGCTTGGCATCCCGTCAGCCTCGGCCGACAGGTCGAGTTCGGACACAAGCCCTCGGCGCGTGCGGGTGAGTGCAGCTACGACGACCGATCCGATCCGGTCGGCGACAGGATCTCGGGTGATGACGAAGACGGGCCGGTCGCCGCCCGGAGTGGCGGCGAACCACACGTCACCTCGCTGCATCTGCCCAGTCCGCCCACTCTTCCGCTGGCCCCCAGTCGGCGATCAAAGCCAAGGAGCGTTCACCCTCGTCAAGGGGCTGTGCGGTCCAGCTCACTGCGTCGTTCTCGCTCGCCAACCGGAGCAGATGGCGGCGAAGGGCGTCGCGCAGCAGCTGCGACCTCTCCACGCCCAGTCGCTCGGCCCAGTCCCGCACTTGCTCGGCGTCCTCCTTGTCCACTCGAAAGCTCAGCATCGTCATACATACATGGTACTACGTATGACAGTTCGTGGAAACGGGTAAAGAGAGTCTGGCGAGTGGCCGGGGGGGATCTCACCCCCCGGCTCTCACAGACCCGCTACCGGGGCCTCACCCGCGACGCCTACGCCTTGGATCTGCGCCAGTTCGTTGCCTTCTGCGGCCGACGGAACCTGAAGCTGTTCGAGGTCCGGCACAGCGAGATCGAAGCCTTCGGACGGGAGCTCGAGGCAAACGGTCGGGCGACGGCGACGATCGCCCGACGACTGTGCACGGTGACCGGCTTCTACCGCTACGCCGAAGAGGAAGGCCTTATCGCTCACTCCCCGGCAGTTCACGTCCGCCGTCCCCGAATTGATTAGGGTGCGGCGCTCCAGGAGTGACTATGCAGCCAGCGGGATGATGCCCCCGTCGTAGCGCGACTCGTGGACGCGGTGGCGTTCGTGGTCCAGGTGGAAGCGCCAGTAGTCGTCGAAGTCGCCGTTCGCACGGATTGCTCGTAGCTTGAGGACGGCTTCTGCTCCCTCGACGGACCAGCGTGCGCCAGTGACGTCCATCCGGTCCCGGACAACATATCGCACGGCACCTTCAATGATTCGGGTGCGGCTCTCCTGAAGTGACGATCCAGATGGAGCTTCTCCTGGTCAACGGCACAGCCCGGCACTGACCGCCGCCTGAGTACCCCGGGTTCCCCCACCTTTCGCCTGGCGCGAGGGAGAATCTGCGTGTGAGCCACTCGCGGATTGGAGGTCTACGCTATGTCTCGTGCCGGCCAAGGCCAAGCGGGCAATGCCCGCGACGAATCAGGGTCAGACACCCGCGATCCAGGGGTCGATGAGATCCAGGCCTAGACCGTCGAAGTCGCTGGTGTTGCGGGTGGCCAGGGCGGCACGGTGGGCTATGCAAATGGCGGCGATCTGGGCGTCGAAGCCGCTGATCGGCGCGCCGGCGCTCTCGCGCTCGACAACGACGTCGGCGTACTGACCGGCTGCGACGGCGTCGAAAGGCAGGACACGGTCGGCGAAGGTGGCGAACACGTCGTCCGCTGCGACATCCAGGAGTGCCCTTCGGCGGCCACTCGGGAGGCGGGCAATGCCGAAGTGCACCTCGGCGAGGGTCACCGCGGTCGTGCACGCCGCTGCTGAAGACAGCCGGCTCACCCAGGCCACGACACCCCGGTCGGGCGCCGGGCGCATGAGCTCGGAGATGACGTTGGTGTCCAGCACGACTGGCCCTGTGCTGGCGGGTGGGGGCGCGCTCACTCAGACAAGTTCGCGGAGCGGGGTCCCTGAGAGCGAGAAGGCGGATCGAGGTCGACGCCACCGAGGTCTCCGAAGCGGGCCAGAACCGCTTGGGCCAGACCGACGGAGTCGGTGGGTGCGCCTACCGCGTCGGTGAGGATGACGCGGATCTCCGCCTCCATGGAGCGGCCGTGCTGAGCGGCGCGGACTCGCAGTCGTTCGCGCACCTTGTCGTCCAGATCCCTGATGCTGACCGCAGCCACCGCGACCACCTCCTCTGATGTCAATGCTAGCGGAGGCTTCCGGGCTAGCGATCTGAGCCCCTCTTTGGGCCTTCCGAAAGTTTCTTCCAAATAACCCGCTGACCAGCGCGTTTACCCAGGTCAAAG
>JAJYAB010000367.1 GCA_021779775.1 Actinomycetes bacterium | reverse complement strand
GCGCCCTCTCAGACCGGTCTTCCCCGAGCTCCCGTCTGCCGGGTCGAGTCTCGCGCACCACCCGGCGCATCACCGACGCACCACGTTCCCGGGCAGGCGGGCGGCAGGTGGATGGCAGGCGGGCGGCAGGCAGGTGGATGGCAGGCGGGTGGCGGACCGGCGATGCGGATGCCAAGGTTGGGGGCCCCTGCCGTGACGACCATTCCCCTGCTCTGCCAACCATGGAGGAGATTATCGATGGCCAGGCTCGAAGCTCGTTCGCCGGCGCCCGCCTTCGCGCTTCCCGACCAGGACGGCACGCTGGTGTCGCTTGGCGACTTCGCCGGCAGCCCGGTGGTCGTGTACTTCTATCCGGCCGACGACACGCCCGGCTGCACCAAGGAGGCGTGCCAGTTCAACGAGAACCTGCCGGCCTTCAGCCGATCGGCAGCCAAGGTGGTCGGCATCTCCCCCGACGGCGACGTGAAGCACCGGAAGTTCCGCGAGAAGTACAACCTCACGTTTCCCCTGCTCTGCGACACCGACCACTCGGTCATGGCGGCATACGGCGCCTACGGCGAGAAGACCCTGTACGGCAAGAAGACGGTCGGCGTGATCCGGTCGACGTTCCTGATCGGTCCTGACGGCATCATCCGGCGGGCCTGGTACAACGTCCGGGCGGACGGCCATGCCGCCAAGGTGCTGGCCGAGCTCGAAGCCTGAACCGCCCCGCTGCCGGCCGGTGAGCGGCTGCTGACCTGCGCGGCTGAGCGCCGGCGCTCCGGCCCGGCGCTGGCGCCCCGGCTCAACGCTGGTGCTCCGGGCACCACCAGCTGGTCCGGCCGCCGACCACCGAACGTCTCAGGGCCGCGCCATCGCGGGGGCAACGCCCCCCAGGGCGGCGGCTGGGCATCACGTCGCCCCGGTGGGACCCGCCGCGCTCGATGAGGTCGGACAGCGTCCGGCGCAGGTGATGGTGCAGCCGCCGGAGGTTGGCAGCGCCCAGCAACCCGGCAGGCCGCTGCGGGGCGAGCGATGCCCGCCACAGCAGCTCGTCGGCGACAAGGTTGCCGATGCCGGCGATGCGGCCCTGGTCGGTCAAACGGGCCTTGAGCGGTCCGGTAGCTCCGGCACGCCTCACCACCAGGCTGGAACACCAGAGGCCCGCCGACCGGCACAGTATCCTCACCGCATGCCTCCGGAGAAGCCCCACTGGTCCCATCTGCTCACCGAGGTCGTCACGTCCGGCCTGTGCACCGGCTGCGCCGGCTGCGTCATCGCCTGCCCGCACGACGTGCTGCGCTATAACGACACTGGCGGCGTCTACCGGCCGTGGAAGGTCGACGCGGACGGCGGCCCGGCCGACTGCACCCACGGGGTGAAGGGATGCACGATGTGCACCCGGGCCTGCCCCCGGTTCCGGGACTGGGAGACCGACGCCGACACGTTCTTGTTCGGCCGCCCTCGCAACGAGGAGGAGGTGGCCGGAGTGGTGGCAGACACCCTGCTGGTGCGGGCCACCGACCCCGCGGTCAACGCTGTTGGCCAAGATGGCGGCCTGGTGTCGGCCATCTTGTGCTGGGCGCTCGACAACGACCGGATCGACGCCGCCTTGGTGTCGACGCTCGAAGGCGACGGCAGCACCTGGAAAGCAGTGCCCGCCATCGCCCGGACTCGTGCCGAGGTGCTGGCCGCAGCCGGCTCGCGCTACACGTACTCGGCCAACACGCTGGCCTATGCCGACGCGGTGGAGAGCGGAGCGGAGCGGATCGCTCTCGTCGGCATGAGCTGCCAGGCGTCGGTCCCGCCGATGATGAAGGCGCGCAAGACGGGGAAGTCGGCGCGACGGCTGGCCCTCACCATCGGCCTGCTCTGCTCGAAGACGTTCGACGACGCCATCTTCCCCGAGCTGCTCGAGGCCCGCTACGGGTTGGCCCGAGCGGACATCGCCAAGATGAACATCAAGGGCGTGATGCAGATCTGGATGAAGGACGGCGAGTACCACGAGATCCCGCTGAAAGAGGCCCACGCGTGGACTCGCGAAGGATGCAAGTCCTGCCCCGACTTCGCCGCCGAGCATGCCGACATCTCCACCGGTGGCATCGGGGCGTTCAGCGACTGGACCCTCACGCTGGTCCGCACGGATCTCGGACGCGACGTCGTGGCTGCCATGTTGGCCGCCGGATTGATCGAGACGCGACCGGCCGACGAGGACCCGGGCGCTGTCGCGCTGCTGCACAAGCTGGCCCGGGTCAGCCGGCGACGCTGGCCGGAGACGGCGGTGCCGGAGCCCCGGCGCATCCCGGTGGCGGCCGGGTAGCCCGGATCACCGGGGAGGAGCGCCCGACGCCGCCAGGGCCTTCGCCTGGACCAGCACGTCGTCGAGCATTGCCTCGGTCAAGGTGCCGGTGAAGGTGTTCTGCTGGCTCGGGTGGTACGAGCAGACGACAGCGGGGCCGCGCTCCGGCTTCACCACGACGCCGTGGCCGAACCGGGGTCTGGGCCGGACGGCGAGCTCGCCAGCCATCACCTGGTAGGCGAACTGCCCGAGCGCAACCACCACCTGCAGGCGGGTAAGCAGCGCCAGCTCGCGCCGGAGGAACGGCAGGCAGGCGTCGCGCTCCTCCACGCTCGGCTTGTTGGCGGGCGGTGCGCAGCGCACAGCGGCCAGCACATAGGCGTCGGTGAGCACCAGGCCGTCGTCGACGGAAACGCTGGCCGGCTGGTTGGCCAGCCCGGCCCGCCACAGCGCGGCGAACAGCCAGTCCCCTGAGCGGTCTCCCGTGA
>JAJYAB010000366.1 GCA_021779775.1 Actinomycetes bacterium | reverse complement strand
ACCATCGAGGTCGCGCCGCTGGCGTTCATGCGGGGCAGGACGCTGAACCGGAGCTTCATCATCCTCGACGAAGCCCAGAACACCACCCCAGAGCAGATGAAGATGTTCCTGACCCGTATCGGGTTCGGGTCGAAGGCGGTGGTCACCGGTGACGTCACCCAGGTCGACGTGCCCGGCGGGCGCTCGGGCCTGCCCGGCCTGGAGGAGGTCCTCGGCGACGTCGACGACGTGGCGTTCGTCCGCCTCGACAAGCATGACGTGGTCCGCCACAAGATCGTGGCCGACATCGTCGCCGCCTACGAGCGCCATGGCGGGGAGCGCCCCGCGCCATGACCATCGACCGATGACTGTCGACGTCTTCGCCGCCGACGAGCAGAGCGCCGTGACGGTGGACGTGGAGCGCTGGGCCACTCTGGCTCGCCAGGTGCTGGATGCCCGCGGCCTGCGCGCCGGCACGGAGGTCTCACTGCTGTTCGTGGACGAGCCGACCATCGCGGAGCTCAACGGCAGGTTCCTCGGCAAGGACGGCCCGACCGATGTGCTGGCGTTCCCCATCGACGAGGAGCCGGCCCCCGGAGGGCGTTCGCCGGACCAGGGAGGGTCCGGTCCTGGCGGCGTCCTGAGCGCAGGCGAGGACGACATGCCGTTCCTGCTCGGGGACGTGGTGGTGTGTCCCACGGTGGCCGCCCGGAATGCCGCTGCCCACGAGGTCGGCGTCGAAGACGAGGTGGCCCTGCTCGTCGTGCACGGCCTGCTCCACCTGGTGGGCATGGACCACATGGAGGCCGGTGAGGCGGAGCAGATGGAGCGGCTCGAGCAGGAGATGCTCGACCGGTTCCACCGTTCTCCGGCGTAGACGTGGAGCCGGCGTAGACGTGGTGGCAGCGCTCCGCTTCACGGCTGTCGACGGTGTCCTCGTCGCGGTGGTGCTGGTCCTGCTGATGGCCTCGGCGGGCCTTGCGCTGTCGGAGACGGCGCTCGTGCGGATGAGCCGGGTCAAGGCCCTGGCGCTGGAGGACGACCGCCGCCGCGGAGCGCGCCAGCTGGCCCGCCTGGTCGAGCACCCCGAGCGGTTCCTGAACGCCGTGCTGCTGCTGGTGCTCGTCTGCCAGCTGGTGGTGGCGACGATCGTGGGGCTTCTGGCCGACCAATGGTTCGGGGCGTGGGGGGTGGCTGCCGGCACCGTCGTCGAGGTCGTGGTCATCTTCGTGCTTGCCGAGGCGCTGCCGAAGAACTGGGCCGTCCAGAACCCCGAGCGCTCGGCGTTGTACGCCGCTCCGATCGTCGCATCGGTCGTGCGGTTCCCACCGATCCACGCCGTCTCCTCGGCCCTGGTCAGGCTGGCCGACCGGCTGACCGGTCCCCGGCGTAGCCTGCAAGGGGTGAGCGAGTCGGAGCTGCTGGCCATGGCCGACGTCGCCATGGAGGAGCAGGTCATCGAGACGGAGGAGCGCGCCCTGATCCACTCGATCATCGAATTCGGCGATACCGTCGTACGTGAGGTGATGGTCCCGCGTCCCGACATGCGGACCGTCGATGCCGGCTCGAGCGTCAGCGAGGCGCTGGGCGTGGCCATGGACGCCGGGTTCAGCCGGCTGCCGGCGCACGAAGGCAACGTCGACGACGTCGTTGGCGTGGCCTACGTCAAGGACCTCGTGCGTGCCGAGCGTTCGGGCCGGGGAGGAGCACCGGTACGCGACATCTGCCGGCCCGGCCACTTCGTCCCCGAGACCAAGCGCGTCGCTGGCCTGATGCGTGACATGCAGGACCGCAAGGTCCACCTGGCCATCGTGGTCGACGAGTACGGAGGCACGGCGGGCCTGGTCACGCTCGAAGATCTGATCGAGGAGCTGGTGGGGGAGATCGTCGACGAGTTCGACATCGAGGAGCCGCGGGCCGTGGTGCTGGCCGGCGGCGAGCTGTCGGTGTCGGCCCGGCTTGCTGTCGACGAGCTCGGAGCGCTGCTCCGGGTGGAGCTTCCCGACGGCGGGTGGGACACGGTCGGGGGCCTGGTCATCGGGCTCCTCGGCAGGGTGCCAGGCGAAGGCGAAGGCGTCGAGACCGGCGGGTACCGCCTGGTGGCGGAACGCGTCCAGGCTAACCGCGTCGCTCGGGTGCGTGTCCTGCCACCGGCAAGCGACCACGGCGTGGGGGTGAAGGATGCCTCCCCCGAGCCGCCGGCTGCCGGTCCCGGGGACCGCTGATGGACGGGTTTGGCGGTCCCGCCGGTTCCGGTGTCCTGCCCCACTCCGGGTTCGTGGGCGTGGTAGGCCGGCCCAACGTCGGCAAGTCGACGTTGGTCAACCGCATCTTGGGCTCGAAGGTGTCGATCACCTCGCCCCGTCCCAACACGACACGACGGGCTGTGCGGGGCGTGCTCCACCGTCCAGGCGTCCAGGCGGTGTTCGTCGACACGCCCGGTCTGCACAAGCCCCGCACCGCCCTGGGAGAGCGGTTGAACGACCAGATCGCCAGTGCCCTCGACGACGTCGACGTGGCGGTGGCTGTCCTCGACGCCACCAAGGCGCTGGGTCCCGGCGACCGGCTGGTCCTGCAGCGAGCCGCTGCATCGGTGGCCGAGGGCCCCCCGGGGCCGCAGCGCCGCCTGCACCGGCTCCTGGTGGTGGTCAACAAGGTGGATGCGGCCCGGCGGGCGCAGGTGATGGAGCAGCTGGCCGAGGCATCGGGCATCGTCGACGGCGACCCGGGAGCAGAGCTCTTCCCCGTGTCGGCGGTCGGCGGCGCCGGCATCGAACCGTTGGTCGA
>JAJYAB010000365.1 GCA_021779775.1 Actinomycetes bacterium | reverse complement strand
GAGGCCGCCGCCAGGCACTGCGCCGAGGGCATCGGCATCTGGCAATGGGCGAGCAACGACCAGGGCCGGGCGCCCGACGTGGTCATGGCCTGCTGTGGCGACGTGCCCACGCTGGAGACCCTGGCCGCCGTGTCCATCCTGCGAGAGCACCTGCCCGAGCTGAGGATCCGGGTGGTCAACGTCGTCGACCTGTTCAAGCTGGAGCCGCCCACCGAGCACCCCCACGGGCTCAGCGACGTGGACTTCGACGGGCTCTTCACCAGGGACAGGCCGGTCATCTTCGCCTTCCATGCCTACCCGTGGCTGATCCACCGGCTGACCTACCGCCGCACCAACCACGTGAACATCCACGTCCGCGGCTACAAGGAGGAGGGCACCATCACCACGCCCTTCGACATGACGGTGCTGAACGACCTGGACCGCTTCCACCTCGTGATGGACGCCATCGACCGGCTGCCGCAGACCGGCGACGAGGGCGTCTACCTGAAGCAGCAGCTCGAGGACAAGCTCTTCGAGCACAAGCAGTACATCGATGAGCACGGCGAGGACATGCCGGAGATCCGCAACTGGAAATGGAACCTGGGGTGAGACCGGACGACCGGGCACCTGCGACACGCGAGAGGGGCGGAGTGATGGCCAACATGAAGGCGACCCGTGCCCTGCACGAGCCGGGACAGAGCCTCCGGCTCGACAACATCACGCGGGACCTCCTCGAGCGCGTCGCGCAGAAGACCGGGACGAGCGGGGAGGCACCGTGAGCCCGGCTCCGCTGCGGCAGCGCCCCGCCTGGTCGGCGCTGGCCGCACACCACGGGAAGATCGCGCCGCTGCACCTCCGGGAGCTCTTCGCGAGGGACCCCGGACGCGGGGAGCGCCTCACCGTCGAGGCAGCGGGGATCTTCCTCGACTTCTCGAAGAACCGCGTCACCGACGAGACGATGGCGCTCCTCGTGCAGCTCGCGGCGGAGTCGGGGCTGCGCGAGCGCATCGACGCCATGTTCCGCGGCGACAGGATCAACGTCACCGAGAACCGGGCGGTGCTGCACGTGGCGCTGCGGGCGCCGCGAGGCACCTCCATCGTGGTGGACGGCGAGAACGTGGTGGCGCACGTCCACGCCGTGCTCGACAGGATGACCGACTTCTCGAACCGCGTCCGGAGCGGCGCCTGGAGGGGCCACACCGGGAAGCGCGTCAAGAACGTGGTGAACATCGGCATCGGCGGCTCCGACCTGGGCCCCGTCATGGCCTACGAGGCGCTCCGGCACTTCGCCGACCGTGCGATGACCTTCCGCTTCGTCTCCAACGTGGACGGCACCGACTTCGCCGAGGCCACCTGGGACCTCGACCCGGCGGAGACCCTCTTCATAATCTCGTCGAAGACCTTCACGACGCTCGAGACCATGACCAACGCCCGGACCGCGCGCGACTGGGCGCTCGCCGGCCTGGGCGGCGACGCGCGGGCGGTGGCGAGGCACTTCGTCGCCGTGTCCACGAGCGCCGAGAAGGTGGCCGCATTCGGCATCGACACCGCCAACATGTTCGGGTTCTGGGACTGGGTGGGCGGGCGCTACTCGATGGACTCGGCCATCGGGCTCTCCACCATGCTCGCCATCGGACCCGACGCCTTCCGGGCCATGCTGGGCGGCTTCCACGAGGTGGACGAGCACTTTCGCGCTGCCGCGTTCGAGCGGAACCTGCCCGTCCTGAAGGGGCTCCTCTCGGTCTGGTACAACGACTTCTTCGGCGCCCAGACCATGGCGGTGCTGCCCTACGAGCAGTACCTGAAGCGCTTCCCCGCCTACCTCCAGCAGCTGACCATGGAGAGCAACGGGAAGCACGTCGGCCTCGACGGCGCCCGCGTCGACGTCGACACCGGCCCCATATACTGGGGCGAGCCGGGGACGAACGGCCAGCACTCCTTCTACCAGCTCATCCACCAGGGGACGCGCCTGGTGCCGGCCGACCTCATCGCCTTCGGCCAGGCGCTGAATCCGCTCGGCGACCACCACGACGTGCTCGTCGCCAACGTGTTCGCGCAGGCCGAGGCGCTCGCCTTCGGGAAGACCGCCGCCGAGGTGGAGGCCGAGGGTACGCCGGCCGGGCTCGCGCCGCACCGCGAGTTCGACGGGAACCGCCCCACCAACGTGATGCTGCTCGACCAGCTCACACCCGCGGCGCTGGGAAGGCTGGTGGCGCTGTACGAGCACGACGTATTCACCCAAGGCGTGATCTGGGGCATCGACTCCTTCGACCAGTGGGGCGTGGAGCTGGGGAAGGCGCTGGCGCAGCGGATCATCCCGGAGCTGACGAGCGCCGGGGAGCCGGCGCTGGCGCACGACGGATCGACGAACGCGCTCATCCGACGCTATCGGAGGATGCGGCAGATCGACCCATGAACCGCTTCGGGTTCTCCGGAGACCCAGTTACGTGAGTCCAGCCGCCATGGCCGGCTTCTCCTGACTGCGACCGTCTTCCAGCAAGGCGGCCATCGCTTCATGGCGCCAAGGCCCGACCGCATGGATTGCTCGCACCTTCGAGCGGTCCCGAGCAAGGATCCCTACGCGGTGGTCTTCGCGTGGGCCTCGCTCATCGCCCTGGCGCTCTTCGGCCTGGCGAGGACATACTCCGAGAAGCGCGGACAGGCGCGCGCGGTCGAGAGGAGCACCAGGAAGAGCTGCAGCACACCCCCGGTGCTACGCCTTACCTCCACGGGGCGGATCCGGATTGCCTTCCGGGTCGTCCCGCCCAGGCCACCCCCAGCGTCCTCCTCGTT
>JAJYAB010000028.1 GCA_021779775.1 Actinomycetes bacterium | reverse complement strand
AGGGTGAGACGCTCGAAGAGTACTGGTGGTGCACCGACCAGGCGCTGACCTGGCCGGAGGGCGGGCCCAACATGATCCTCGACGACGGCGGGGACGCCACCATGCTCGTCCACAAGGGCGTCCAATTCGAGAAGGCGGGCGTGGTCCCCGACCCGGCGACCGCAGGCAGCGAAGAGCTCGAGGTGGTGCTGCGCCTGCTGGCCCGCTGCCAGACCGAGGACCCGAGCCGGTGGACAACCATGGCCAACGGCATCCGCGGGGTGACCGAGGAGACCACTACCGGCGTGCACCGGCTGTACGAGATGGAGCGCCGGGGCGAGCTGCTGTTCCCGGCGATCAACGTCAACGACGCGGTCACCAAGTCGAAGTTCGACAACAAGTACGGCTGCCGCCACTCGCTGGTCGACGGCATCAACCGGGCCACCGACGTCCTGATCGGCGGAAAGGTGGCCGTGATCTGCGGCTACGGCGACGTCGGCAAGGGCTGCGCCGAGTCGCTGCGCGGGCAGGGTGCCCGGGTCGTCGTCACGGAGATCGACCCGATCTGCGCCCTGCAGGCCGCTATGGACGGCTTCGAGGTGACGACCCTCGAAGACGTGCTCGACCGTGCCGACATCATCGTGACCGCCACCGGCAATAAGGACATCGTCACGGCGTCTCACATGCAGCGGATGAAGCACCAGGCGATCGTCGGCAACATCGGTCATTTCGACAACGAGATCGACATGGCCGGCCTGGCTGCCGTGCCGGGCGTGGAGCGGGTCACCGTCAAGCCGCAGGTCGACAAGTGGGTGTTCCCCGACGGGCATGCCGTCATCGTGCTGTCCGAAGGGCGCCTCTTGAACCTCGGCAACGCCACCGGCCATCCGAGCTTCGTCATGTCCAACTCGTTCACCAACCAGACGATGGCCCAGATCGAGCTGTTCACGAAGCCGGAGGGCTACGACCCGAAGGTGTACGTGCTGCCGAAGCATCTCGACGAGCGGGTGGCATCGCTGCACCTGCAGGCACTCGGGGTGAAGCTGACCACCCTCACCCCGGACCAGGCCGACTACATCGGTGTTCCTGTCGAAGGTCCCTACAAGCCGGACACCTACCGCTACTGAGCACGCCGGGGTGCTGGTCAGTGGGCGCCCGGTCAGTGGGTGCCCGGTCAGTGGGTGGAGACCATGGCCCGCAGCGACTCGCGCAGCGAGCCCATGGTGGCCATGACCGCGGTGGGCTCGTAGCCGCAGTGCGCCATGCAGTTGGCGCAGCGGGGATCCTTCCCCCGGCCGTATGCGTCCCAGTCGGTCGTCTCGACCAGCTCGCGGTAGCTCGAGGCGTACCCGTCGGCCATGAGGTAGCACGGCCGCTGCCAGCCGAGGACCGAGTAGCTGGGGATCCCCCATGCCGTGCAGCTGAAATCGCGCTTGCCCTCGAGAAAGTCCAAGAAGAGGGGCGAGTGGTTCAACCGCCACTTCTTCCGCCGGCCCTCGAACGCGTCGCGGAACAGCTTGCGGGTCTGCTCCACCCCCAGGAAGTGCTCCTGGTCCGGCGCCTTCTGGTAGGCGTAGGCGGGGGAGATCATCATGGCGTCCACCCCCAGGTCGTCGTTCAGGAAGTCGAGGACGTCTCGGACCGTCTTCGGCGAGTCGGTGTTGAAGAACGTGGAGTTGGTCGTCACCCGGAACCCGCGCTCCTTGGCCAGCTTGATCGCCTGCACGGCCGTGTCGAAGACACCCTCGCGGTCCACGGCGGTGTCGTGGCGCTCGCGTAGCCCGTCGATATGGATGACGAACGAGAAGTACCGCGACGGCGTGAACCGATCGATGCGTCGTTCCAGGAGGACCGCGTTGGTGCACAGGTACACGTAGACCTTACGGGCCATCAGCTCGGCCACCATCCGCTCGATGTCAGGATGCAGGAGTGGCTCGCCGCCGGCGATGGACACCATCGGCGTACCCGACTCCTCTACGGCGCCGACCACGTCCTCCACGGACAGGCGCTGGCGCAGGATGTCGGTGGGGTGCTGGATCTTGCCGCACCCGGGGCAGCTGAGGTTGCAGCTGAAGAGCGGCTCGATCTCGACGATGAACGGGTAGTGCTTCGTACGCTTCACCCGCTGGCGCAGCAGGTGGGTGCCGATCCGGATGTTCTGGCGGAGAGGGACAGGCATCAGCGCACCTTCTGTGGGAGGGAAAAGCGAACGGTCTCGGTGGAGGTCCGCTGCTCGCGGACCTCGATGGGGCCGAGGATCCCAAGGGCCGTGACGACTCGTTGGACAAGGGACTCCGGGGCCGAGGCGCCGGCCGTGACCCCGACCACCGAAACCCCGTCTAGCCAGGATAGCTGTAGGTGGTGCTCGTCCTCCACCAGCTCGGCGTGGCACCCCTGGCGCCGGGCGACCTCGACGAGGCGAACCGTGTTGGACGAATTGGGGGAGCCGACCACGAGTAGGAGGTCGCAGCGGCCGGCCAGAGCGGACACGGCGTCCTGGCGGTTCTGGGTGGCGTAGCAGATGTCGTGAGCGGCCGGTCCGACCAGGTCGGTGAAGCGGTTCCGCAGCGCATCGACGATCCCGGCCGTCTCGTCGACCGCCAGGGTGGTCTGGGTCAGGTAGGCGACTGGCTCGTCGCGGGCGAGTGGCAGCCGCTCGACGTCGTCGATCGTCTCCACCAGATGGGTGCGGTCGGGCGCCTCGCCCATGGTGCCGACCACCTCCTCGTGCTCGCCATGGCCCACCAGCACCAGGTGGCGTCCCTGGCGGGCGTAGCGGCGGGCCTCGTGGTGGACCTTGGCCACCAGGGGGCACGTGGCATCGATGACGTTGAGCTGCCGCTTACGGGCCTCGATATGGACGGCCGGGTGCACGCCGTGGGCGGCGAGCACGCAGGTGGCCCCGACCGGCACCTCGTCGAGCTCCTCCACGAAGACCGCGCCACGCGCCTGCAGATCGGCCACCACGTGGGTGTTGTGGACGATCTGCCGCCGGACGTAGACCGGCGCACCGAAGCGCTCGAGCGACCGCTCCACGATGTCCACGGCGCGCTCCACCCCGGCGCAGAACGAGCGGGGAGCAGCCAGCACGACGTCTCGACGGCCGAGGGCGCATGCCCAGCGCTCGAGCGGCGTCCGGATGCCCATCAGGGGTCTGATGGTCCGCAGGCCGCCGACCACCGGACCGTGTGTCATGGAGTCGGCCGCTACCCGGACCACGGCCAGCGGGTGCCCGGCCAGCTGCTCGGCCAACCAGACCGACTCCATGTCCACCAGCAGTGCGCCGGTCTCCCACAAGGCGGCCCGCTGACGACGTCCGAGGATCCGATCGGACGAGACGACCGGACCGGTCCGGACGTCGAGCCCACTGCGCGCCAACTCGTTGGCCACGATGCTGGCGCCAGGCAGTGGCAGCCCCCTGTGGCGGCCGTCGCCGGTGGTGCGGACCTCGGTAGCCACCACCACCTGCCCGGAACGTAGCTCGGGGGAGACGCCACCCCCCACCCCGGCCACCACGACCGGCGCGTCCGGCGGGAGAGAGCTGGACAGGCGCGCCCCGGTGGTGGTGGCGTTGTGCCGCCCCATCCCCGCAACGGTGGTCCGGCCGCCGACGGCGAGCGCCTCGAGCCTGAGGGCCGTGACCACCGTCAGCTCAGGCATCGGCTGCCCCTGGACCGCCGGCGGCCCGGTAGCGGCCGAGGGCCATCATCGGGAACACCTGGCGGTAGAGGTGGTAGTTGATGTAGAAGTCGCCTGGGAACCCGGTCCCGGTGAACCATGGCTCGTCCCAGGTGCCGTCCTCGCACTGGGTGTCCACCAGCCATCGGACGCCGCGCTCGACGGCGTCGCCGGCGCCTCCGGCAGCGAGCAGGGCGAGCAGCGCCCAGCCGGTCTGGGATGCCGTGGACGGGCCCCGCCCGCGCCAGGCGGGGTCCACGTAGGAACGGCAGTCCTCGCCCCAGCCCCCGTCGGCGTTCTGATGGAGGCAGAGCCACTGCACCGCGCGCTGCACGGCGGGGTCGTCACCGGGAACCCCGGCGGCGACCAGGGCCGGCACCACGGTGCCGGTGCCGTAGACGTGGTTCACCCCCCATCGCCCGAACCACGAGCCGTCAGCCTCCTGCTCGCGCAGCAGCCAGGCGACGCCGCGCGCCATAGGCCCCGGGGCCCGGCCGCTGACCGCCAGGAACTCGACGACGTGGCCGGTGACATCTGCGCTGGGTGGGTCGATGAGCTCTCCGAAGTCGCAGAACGGCAGCTCGCGGCACAGCCCGCGCTGGTTGTCGACATCGAAGGCCCCCCATCCTCCGTCCTTGCACTGCATGCCGAGCAGCCAGTCGACCGCCCGGTCCAGCGGGCCACGGGGGACGCCGGCGATCCGGCCGAGCGCCATGGCCACCTCGGCGGTGTCGTCGACGTCGGGGTAGCAGTCGTTGTCGAACTCGAAGGCCCAGCCGCCCGGTGCCAGATGCGGTCGGCGAACCTGCCAGTCCCCGGGCACGGTGACCTCCTCGGCGACCAGCCATCGCCCGGCGCGCGCCAGCGCATCGTCATCCGCGCTGGCTCCGGTGTCCGCCAGCGCAAGCACGGCCAGTGCCGTGTCCCAGACCGGGGACTGGCACGCCTCGAGGCGCCGCCCGCCGTCGCCGTCGATGGTGAACCGATCCAGCCCGGCCAGCCCGGCCGCCATCACCGGGTGGTCCAGGGCGTAGCCCTGCAGGTGCAGGGCCATGAGCGAGTACACCCACGGCGGCTGGATCCCGCCCCACGAGCCATCCGCCTCCTGGCGGGCGATGATCCAGCGCTCGGCCCGCTCCAGCGCCAGGCGGCGCAGGGCCTGCAGCGGCCGGCGCTCGTAGCGGTGGAGCAGCCGGTCGAGCTGCTCGAAGCGCCCGCCCCACGTGCGCAGCGACCGGTCCGGCACACGCTCGGCGCCGGACCGCAGCTCGTCGACAGTGATGCCGAGGTCGCGCGCCGGGCGGTGGGCGCCGATGACGGTCAGGGCCACCACGGTCTGACGTGCCCAGCAGGCGAAGTCGTACACGTTGAGCGGCACCCATGGGGGGAGCAGCACCAGCTCAGGTGGCAGCACTGGCAGGGCGTCCCACGACCAGAGGCCGAAGAGGGCGAGCCAGATCCGGGTGAAGACCCTGCTGGCCTCCAACCCGCCGTTGGAGCGGACGAAATCTGCGGCAGCCCGAAGATGGTCCGCCTCGGGGAGGTCACCCGCCAGGCGCAGGGCGACGTAGGCCTCGACGGTGGTGGAGACGTCCGGCGGGCCGCCGTGGAACGTGGCCCACGTGCCGTCGGCTTGCTGGCGTGAACGGATCCACCGTGCCGAGCGCTCCGTCTGCTCGGCGGTGCGGATGCCGAGGAACTGCCGGAGCATCAGATCTTCGGCATCCATGGTGACGTTCGTCTCGAGCTCGCCCTTCCACCAACCGGCCGGATCCTGGCCACGTCGTAGGGCATCCACGGCGGCGGCGATGCACCCGTCGACGGCAACGGGCTCCGCCGGCCCGGGGTCGTCGACCGGCGGACGCCGGGTATCCGATCCGCCGGAGGTCAGAAGGCGGTCGGCCGTCACCGGTCGCGCTCCGTGACGTACTGGGCTATGGCGGCCAGCTCGTCCGCCGGGCCTGCGACGAGGGGCACGCTGGCCAGGGCGCCGAGCGCCTGTTCGCGATGCTGGCGGGCGAACTCGAGTGCAGCGTCGCATGCCCCCTGATGCTCCAGGAGCTCGAAGACGGCGGCCATGCCCCCAGCCGACAGATCGTCGGCCAGCAGCGTTGCCACCCGGCGGCGCATGCCGGCAGGCAGCCCTTCCATGGCCAGGGCGATGGGCAGGGTCTTCTTGTGTTGGAGCAGGTCGCTGCCCACCGGCTTGCCGGTGACCTCGGGCTGCCCCCAGATCCCCAGCACGTCGTCGACCGCCTGGAAGGACATGCCCAGGTGGTTGCCATAGTCGGCCAACGCGTCGACGACCGGCTCCGGGGCACCCGCCAAGATGGCACCGATGGAGGAGGCGCAGGCCAAGAGCGCCCCTGTCTTCGCTTCCTCCATGGCCCGGCAGTCGGCCACCGACACCTCCTGCCGGCGCTCGAAGGCCATGTCCTGCGCCTGGCCGGCGATCATGGCCGCCGTGGCCCGGGCGAGGCAGACCGTGGCCCGTACCCTGGCGGGGGTTGGATCCTGGAGCAGGAGCTCTGTGGCGAGCGCGGCCAGGGCATCGCCGGCCACCACGGCGGCGCCGACCCCGAACTCGATCCAGACGGTGCGGCGATGCCGGCGCTCGGTGTCCCCGTCGATGACGTCGTCGTGGATCAGCGAGAAGTTGTGGACCAGTTCGACGGCCACGGCGCCGACCACAGCAGTGTCGGCGGAAGCGCCGCTCGCCTCGGCGGACAGCACGGCCAGCGCAGCCCGGATCCGCTTGCCACCCGCGTCCATATGGTGCCCGACGACGGGGGCCAGCTCCGGGCACAGCTGCGCCACGGCATCGTCGAGGGCGGGACCGACCAGCTTGGCCGCCCGTTCCAGCGCAGCGGGAACCTCCGAGGCGGTCGTGTCCGCCAGAGCCGGCGACAACCCTTCGTCCGGCGGCGAGCCCGCCGCCGGACGGTCGGCAGATCCCGGGCCAGCTTCCCGTTCGGCATCGACGGGCGGCACTGTCGGCTCGGCGAACCGCCGAGCGACTGATGGGCTGGTCATCGAGCGGCCTCCTGGGGTCGGGTTCCGATAGGTGGTGCAGCTGGGGCACCGGCTACGACACCCGATGGTGTGCCGGTCGCGTCACGTCGCCGTCGCCGGAAGCTCCGGCCGCCGCCGGCGCGCCCGACCCGCACCGGGTGCCGGTAGGGCGTGCTGAGCAGCGCCGGTGCAGACCGTGGCGCCATGTCGCCCGGCCGGAGCTGCTCATTCGAGCCTATGGCCATGCTGGCGGCCGCCACACCGCTGCGCACCGCCCCTTCCATGGTGGCAGGCCATCCCGTGTCCGTCCATGCCCCGGCCCAGGCCAGGCCCGGGATGGCGGCGCGTGGGCCGAAGCGGTGTGCCCCCGCCCCGGGGGCGTACCGGAACGTCGCCTGGTGCTCGCGGGTGACGACGGCGTCGACGAGCTGCGCCCGGTGCGCAGCGGGGAACAGGGTGGCGAGGGCGTCGTGCATCTCGCGCACGAGCAGCTCCGGCCGCCGGCCGATGACGGCGTCGGCAGCGGACAGCGACACCACGAGGTGCTGCTCGCGCTCGCCCGGTGCGGGGTGTGGGTCGGCTCGCCGTCGCCGGTCGGTGCGGTCGAAGACGAATTGGACCGGGGAGCGGAGGGCAGCGGCGAACGGCAGGTCGGTCACCTGGCGGTCCAGGACCAGGTGGACGTTGACAATCGGCGACACCCCGAGCTTGGCAGCGTCGGGGCCCGTGCCGGGGGGCACGACCTCGGCGGCCGCCTGTGGCGGCAGTGCCATCACGACCGCGTCGGCTTCGATCTCGGGGCCGCTGCCGGCCACCGTCCAGCTGCCCCCGGCTCGCCGCCGGACTGCTCCGACCCGGTAGCCGAGCAGCGTCTGCACGCCGGCTTCATCGAGCGCTCGACGCCCCGGCCGGTCGTGCAGCTCCGCCAGAGGCACCCCCGCCCAGCCGATATCGCCGCCCGAGGCCCGTTCGAGCATCCCGGTGCGGAAGACCTTGGCGGCTGCGGCCAGCGAAGCCTCGTGCGCCGGAAGGTTGACGGTCGGGAGGACGATCAGGTTCCACAGGGACTCGATGGCGGCGGGTCGTTGGTGGTGCCGGGCGAGCCAGTCGCCGAAGCACACACGGTCGAGCGCCGGGTCGGCAGGATCGAGGAACCGCAGCGGTGCTGCGGCGAGCAGCAGCCGGAGGCGGTCGGCCACCTCGAGGTGACCGTAGCGAGCCAGCGCTCCGCTCAGGTGGAACGGTGCCGGAAGGGGCCCTCGGCGGATGTGCGCCACCCGCCCCCCGGGGGAGAGGACGGCAACGTCGAGCCGGCGTTGCAGGGTGACGTTCCCCGCAGCCCCGATCCGGTCGAGGAACCCCAGGTAGTGGTGGCAGCAGCGCATGAACACATGCTGACCGTTGTCGAACCACCGTCCGTTGCGCTGGAAGGACCAGGTGAGGCCTCCGAGGCGCTGGCGCCGCTCCACGAGCGTCACCCGCGCCCCGCCGTCCGCAGCGGCGAGGGCGGCGGCCATGCCGGCCAGCCCGCCTCCCACAACGGTGATGCGCGGCGCGCTCACCGTGGCCATCCGGCGAGGGCGCCGGCTGCCACCAGGACCTTCTGCCATGCAGGAAGCGACATCCTGCCGCGGGTGACGGCGATCGGCTCGGCCTCGATGCGGCGCAGGAGCTGGCGGTAGATGCCGGCCATGGCTCCGACGCAGGCCCGGCTGCGGCGGTCGAGGAGCGGCAGGAGCTGCATGCCCTGTTCGAACCACGACCGGGCGCGTGCACACTCGAAGGCCACCAGGCGGGCGATCTCCTCGGGCGCCGCGTGGAGGTCGGCCGGCACTCCCAGGCGCTGGGCGTCCTCCACCGGCAGGTAGACCCGCCCCATCTGCCGGTCCTCGACCACGTCACGCAGGATGTTGGTGAGCTGGAGCGCCACCCCGAGGTCGTCGGCGAGGTCGGGGGCGCGTCCAGGGTCGCTGCTTCCGAAGACGGCGAGCGACAGCCGACCGATGGAGCCGGCCACCTGGCGACAGTAGGAGACGAGCTCGTCCGCAGTACGGACCTCGGTGCCCCGCACGTCCGACTCGCATCCGTCGATGAGCTCGTCGAAGGCTTCGAGGGGGAGCGGGTAGCGCATCGAAGCATCGGCCAGCGCCGTCAGGACAGGGTCGTTGCCCAGGACAGGGTCGTTGCCCAGGACAGGGTCGTTGCCCAGGACAGGGTCGTCGCCACAGCTGGAGGGATCGCCCGTCGCCGCGAGCCGGGCCAGCTCGCCGCGCACCCGGGCAAGGTCGTCGCGCACCCGGGCAAGGGCGACCAGCTTGGCCTCAGGCTCGGCATCGCCGTCCCCGATGTCGTCGATCCTCCTGGCCTGGGCATATACCGCCGACAGCGCGGCGCGCTCGGCCGGGCGCAGGAGCCGGATCCCGTAGGAGAAGTTCTTGGCCTCGTGGCGGGTGATCTCTTCGCACACCTGATAGGCCGCGGTGGTGTTCACCGCCGCTTCCACGGGCTTCGCCTGTCGCGGCCGGCGACCTCCGTCGGGCTGCGGGGTGGAGCAGACACAGCGATGCGGGCGGTGTGGCAGAAGGCAGACCAGTGCCGGCGGGCCCGCCGGACGGTGGTACCAGCCTCTGCTGCCCCGGGTGCCTGTGGGGCAAAGCCGGCGTCCGCCAGCTCGTCAACGACCGCCAGTCCTCCCCCGGCGAAGGCGGCCACCGCCAGCCGGAACCGACCGGGCAGCGACGCGGCGAGCGGGGCGCCGCCGGCGAGGAGGGCACGCGCGCGGTGCGTCTGCAGGGCCACGGTGCTGCGCAGGGCCGGGGTGGGCCGGCAGGCGAGCACGTCGTCCTCGTCGCAGCCCAGGCGCCGGAGGTCCTCCGCCGGAAGGTAGATCCGCCCTCGGGCTGCGTCTTCGAACACGTCCTGACAGTGCTCCACCAGCTGGAGCGCGATGCACACGTCGTCGGACCACGTCACCCGCGGCGGGGTCGCTGCCCCCAGCACCCCGAGCACCATCCGTCCCACGGGTACTGCCGACAGCCGGCAGTAGTCGACCAGCTCCTCGAACGTGGCGTAGCGGAGCACCGACTGGTCTTGCCGGTTCGCCTCGACGAGATCGTGGAACGGCTCGGTGGGCAGGTGATGCCTGCGGATGGTGGTCCCCGCGTGCACGAGCAGCGGGTGCCGGGCGGTCCCGGCAGCTGCCCGGTCGATCTCACCGTCCAGCCAGTCGAGCGCGCGAAGCGGATCGGCGACCGCCCCGTCGCCGATCTCGTCAGCGAGCCGAGCAAAGCCGTAGAGGGCGATCAGATCCTGGCGGAGAGCGCGCGGGAGGACCCGGCTGGCCACGGGGAAGTTCTCACCGGACGCCCGGGCAAGGATCGCCTCCGGGGCCGGAAGCGCGCCCGGAGGGGCCGTGGTGTCCGAGACGACCGTGGTGTCCGAGACGGGGGGTGTGGCCGATGCCTGCCACGCCTGTGGATCGGAGCGGGTCTGGGAAGCGTGCGCCACCGGCCTCCTTCGTATGGTTGTCTGCATACGGAGCCCTTCCGGCAGCCCCTGCGGTCGCAGCATACCTCCGGGGCATCGCTGGTCGGCTGACGATTGCCGCGGGCTCGGTTCAGGGCTGGAGGCCCGACGACCACGGATCCGGGGTGGTGGGGTCGATCCCGTACCGCTCGACCGCCTGGCGGACCTCGGTGGCGTCGCCGCTGCCGTCGGCGGCCAGGGCGGCGAGCACTGCCACCACGACGTGCGCCGCGTCGATCTCGAAGAACCGGCGGAGCGCCTTCCGGGTGTCGGAGCGACCGAAGCCGTCGGTGCCGAGGGAGGTCCACGGGCGCTGCACCCATCGGCTCACCTGGTCGGGAACAGCCCGCATGTAGTCGCTGACCGCCACGACGGGGCCGCCCCCGTTTCCGAGCGCCTCCGTCACGTAGGGCACCCGGGGGGGCTCGTCGGGGTGGAGCCGGTTCCAACGCTCGGCCGACAGCGCGTCGTTGCGCAGCTCGGTGTAGGACGTCGCCGACCACGTGTCGACCGCCACCCCCCAGTCCTCAGCCAGCATCGACCGCGCCTCGGCGGCCGCCTGCCACAACGGCCCCGAGAAGAGCACCGTGGCATGTCGGAGCCCCATGGGGTGCCCTGACGTCTCGGCGCCACGGTCGCCGGCAACCTGGTGCCGGTAGAGGCCGCGCAGCACGCCGTTCCGCACGCGCTCGCCGTCCTGGCCGTCGGGGAGGGCCGGCATCGGGTAGTTCTCGTTGTAGAGCGTCAGGTACCAGAAGCGGTCCTCGGGCGACGGGCCGAGGATCTTGTCCACCGCCTCCTCCACGATGACCGCCAGCTCGTAGGCGAAGGCCGGGTCATAGACCCTGGCCGCCGGGTTGGTGGACGCCAGCAGGGGCGAATGCCCGTCTGCATGCTGCAGGCCCTCCCCGAGCAAGGTGGTTCTCCCGGCGGTGCAGCCGGCCAAGATGCCCCGGCAGCGCATGTCGCCTGCCAACCAGGTGAGGTCGCCGACCCGCTGGAAGCCGAACATCGAGTAGAAGCAGTAGATCGGCAGCATCGGACGTCCCCAGCTCGCATACGCGGTGGAGAGGGCGATGAACGCCGACATGGCGCCCGCCTCGGTGATGCCCTCTTCGAGGACCTGCCCCGACTTGGACTCGGCATAGCGGAGGATGAGGGCCGAGTCGACCGGGGTGTACTGCTGGCCTTCGGGGGCGTAGATCTTCGATTCGGCGATGATCGGCTCCAGGCCGAACGTGCGGGCCTCGTCGGGCACGATCGGCACCACGAAGCGGCCCACTGCCGGGTCGCGCACCAGGGAGCGCAGCAGCCGGGCGAAGGCCATGGTGGTCGACACGGCCTGCGTCGCAGATCCGGACCGCAGGTCACCGAAGACCTTGGGAGCGGGCGCCTCGGTGGGGAGCGGCCGTACGACCCTGTGGGGGACCGCCCCGCCGAGCAGCTGCCGCCGGGCGTTCAGGTACTGGTGGGCCGGCGACCCCTCCGGCGGGCGAAAGTAGGGCGGCATATCCGCATCGAG
>JAJYAB010000364.1 GCA_021779775.1 Actinomycetes bacterium | reverse complement strand
GACGCCGTCGACGACGACCTCGCCGGCTGGGCCAGCGAGCGGCCCGACGCCTTCTTCCTCGAAGCCGACGCCGCCGTGGTGCCGAGCTTGCAGGCCACCAGCACCTGGGCCAACGGTGCCGGGTACGAGCCGGCCGCCGTCGCCACCTTCCTGCAAGACGCCGACTACTACCTGGTTGCTCACGCCCACGCCCAGCGTCACGTGGTGGTCACCCACGAGGTCGTCGCCCACTCCACGAAGAAGATCAAGATTCCCAACGCCTGCCTCGGTGTCGGCGTGCGCTACGTCACGCCGTTCGAGATGCTCCGAGCCGAACGGGCCCGCTTCGTCATCGCCAGCTGAACCGGCCCGCCTGCACCCGGTGGCGGCCGTTGCTATGACGAGCTCCGCCAATTGACCTCACCCCAGCCGAGCCTTGTCGAGGATGGCGATGAACGTCGGCCGCCGCCGGTGGGTCTCCCGCAACGCTGCCAGGTGCGCGGCGAACGCACCCTGGCGGTCCGCCGTTCGCGCCGCCTGCGCCGCTCTCTTCAGGATCGCCACCGCCCGCACGTACGCCGCCTTCCCCGTCGTCTCGAGCTGAAGGTCGGCCAGGCGCAGGTAGACGTCGAGCGCGTCACCCGGTGCAGACGCTTCTCGGGCCTCGGCCAGGCGCATCCACCGCTGCGGCCCCGGATCCCAGTCCGGATGGGCTCCGGGGACCTGCCAGGCAGCCTCCGGCTCGCCGTCGGAGAGCAGCACGTCGACCAAACCGCCAAGATCGTGCTCGGCCAACACCACCCGAGCCGCTGGGCGCTCTGCCGGCCACACCCCGCAGACCTCGGCAGCGGAGCGGAGGCGGCTGTACGTCGACGACGAGGGCTTCCGCCGGTGCTGCTCCCGGCGGAGCCGGAGCACCTCCTGGTCCTCTCCCCGGCGGGTATGGACCCCGGCGGCGAGGTCGTAGAGCTGGGCGACCTGCCAGCCGCTGGACTCGGCGATCCCGCGGGTGGCCCAGGACAGGACGTCGTCGTCACGGCCCAGCTCCGCCATGGCCTCGGCGACCCTGATGAACTGGTACGGCCGGCTGAGGTCACCGCCCAGCAGCTCGACGAGGGCCTCCGTGTCGCCGTCGAGGATGGCCAGGCGCTCCTGGGCGTACGTGGCGGCGAACGAATCGCCACCGCCCGCTTCGACCCGCTGCTTCACGTCGCGGCGGTACGCCGCCAGCCCGAGCTCACCCAGAGCGTCGGCGTAGCGGACCGGGTCCACTTCGAAAAAGTCCTGGTCGTCGAAGCGGAACCGGACCATCCAGCGGGCCAGCTTGATCGGATCCGCATTGCCAGCGTCGCAGGCCCGGGCATGCAGGCCGAGCAGCTCACGAGCCAGGTCGCCGATCAGCCCGTCGGAGTCGTCCGCCTTCAGGATCACCTTCACGACGTGGCTGATCGCCCGCTCGATCAGCGCGACCAGCTCGGCCGTGGGCGACGAGCCGACCGCCTCGCCGATCGCCTCCACGACGGGCCTTCCCTGCATCGCCCAGCGACCGCTCTCCCGGTAGCCGAGGTACCGGCTCGTCCGCAGCCCGCGGTCGATCTCCGCCCGGAGCTGGGACAGATCCCCAGATCCGCGGGTCGCCGCCAGGCGAACCGCCCGAGCGACGTCCTCGTGGCGCTCGGCGGCTTTGCCGACGATCATCCGCAGGTCCTCGGGGTCGAGCCTCGCGATCAGCACGTCGAGCTTGTCGATCAGCACGTCGAGCTCTTCAGGCCCCGAGCGTGGAGCGCGTGGACTCATGGCGACTGCTCACTGCTCATCGCCTCACGACGGTAATGGGCGGACACTGTCATCTTCAGGTTCGGCCGACCTTGAGGCCGCCCCGTAGTCGATGCTGGAGCCGCAGCTGTGGGTGCCGCGACGAGCCTGCGGTCGCTTCCAGCCAGCGTGGGTAGTTGAAGACGATGAGTTCGAGCTGCTCGCGGAGGCCTGACGGTTGGCGAGTGCAGAGGATCACGTCCACCCCTCGACCGAGGTATGCACGGACGCGAAGTTCCCGGCTCCGGAAGTCCTGGTCGGACGTGACGAGGATCCAATCCTGCTCCGCACACCAGTCGGCGATCTCCGCGTCGGTCGCCTTGTGCCGCAGGCCCTGGATTCTCGGATGCGGTTCGCCGAGCTGGGCGACTCGCTGGACCTGTTGTACGGCGTACTCGAAGCGAGGAAGCAGCTCCCCCAGCCAATGACTGAAGTTCTCGTCCAGCAGGAATCGGGGCTCAGCCGGCAAGGAGGTCCTGGACCCCGCGCACGTCCTCCACGTCGATCGCGTGCCAGTCGGCGATCTGCTCGATGCTGTGGGACACCAGCTCCCTGGCGATGACGGCGATAGGGAGGCGCGTACCCTTCACGACGGGCTCGCCGAACTGGATGTTCGGATCGATCTCGATGCGGTCGGTCAGCTCCCAGGCAACCGCCTCGTTCTCAGCGCCGAAGCGGATCTCCTCGGCGAACGTTTCGATGACTGGCAGCCATACGTAGTGGCCGGCACGTCTGCCGACCAGCTCGATGACTTGCGGTTCTGCGCCGGCCGTGGCCAGGTCGGCCCAGATTGCGGCGCCGTCGGTGAAGAAGAGCCGCTGCGCGAAGGGGCGGGCCACCCCCGGCAACGAGTCGGCCAGGGCGACTTCCAGCTTGCGGAGCTTTTGGAGGCTCACCCCTGACCGGCGGAAGCGCCGGACGATCTCCAAGCTGACGAGGTCGTGGAATGAGAGCAGGCGCGGCTCGTCAGGGTCAATCCCGACG
>JAJYAB010000363.1 GCA_021779775.1 Actinomycetes bacterium | reverse complement strand
GCCCCATGTACACGCTGCCCCATGTACACGCTGCCCCATGTACACGCTGCCCCATGTACACGCTGCCCCATGTACACGCTGCCCCATGTAGTTACTTGTTGATAAGCAGATAAGGTAGTGCGGTGCGCAGGGACCATGAACGTTTCTCGCCATCCCCCTCATCAGCCTCGCCTTCATCAGTCCCGCCTTCATCAGTCCCGCCGTCGACATCTCGGCACCTGGTAGCGGATGGATCCGGAAGCGGACCAGCTGGCGACCTCGACGAGGCAGCCCGGCTGCGGGCTGCGCTGCTGCGCCTCGGACGCCGCCTCCGGGCCTTCGACGCCGGCTCCGGGCTTACTCCGGCCGAGCTTTCGGTCTTGGGGGTAGCCGTCCGCCGCGGGCCGGTCCGCCCGTCAGAGCTGGCCCGACAGGAGGGGATCAACCCGACCACGCTGTCACGGCTGCTGAGCCGCCTGGTCGACGACGGTGCGCTGTGCCGGGAGCACGACCCTGCCGACGGCCGGGTGGCACTCGTGTCGGCGACCGCCCGCGGGCGACGGCTCCACCAGCAGCTTCGAGCTGCCCGTGCTCGCACCCTGCGCGAGCACGTCGCACGGCTGCCGGCCCCCCATCAGCGAGCCGTTGCAGCAGCGATCCCAGCACTCGAGGCGTTGGCCGAGCTGGTGGACGGCGGCAGGCGTTGATCGGACGGTGGTGGAAAGCTCTGTGGCCGTCGTGGGTCGATGCCAACCTACGGCTCATCCTGATCGCCCGGTGCGCCATGAGCGTGGCTCGGGCGATCGCCGGGGTGGTGGTGGCGTTGTACTTGGCCGCAGAGGGGTTCTCCGCCCTCAGGATCGGTGCGCTCTTCCTGGTCGTGACCGTGGTATCGGCCCTCATGTCCACGGGTGTCGGGCTGCTGTCAGACCGGGTGGGACGAAAACCGTTCCTGGTCGTCATCCCGCTGTTGGCCGCCGTGGCTGCCACGGTGTTCTCCTTCGACAGCGCTTCGGCGCTGTTGTTCGTCTTCGCCGCCGTGGGGAGCTTCGGCCGGGGCCAGGGAGCAGGCGGGAGTACCGTCGGCCCCTACCAACCCGCCGAGTCCGCCTTCGTAGCCGAAGGCGTGCCGGCAACGGCCCGTGCTGCCGCCTTCGGCCGCCTGGCCTTCGTTGCGTCGTTGGGGGCACTGTTCGGCAGCCTGCTGGCCGGGCTGGCCAGTACCCACCCGCACATGACACCAGCGGCAGCCACCGCCGCCTACCGCCCGGCCTTCGTAGCCGCCGGGGTGCTGGCCGCAGTAGCGGCCATCGTGGCGCTGTGGCTGCACGAGCCAACGCACGAGCGGTCCACCCCTCCGGGCCGACCTGCTCGTGCTCGGCTGTCGTGGCCCCGCCGGTCATGGCCGGCGTTGTGGCGGCTGTCGGTGACCAACAGCGTCAACGGGCTGGGCATCGGCCTGTTCGGACCATTCGTCAGCTACTGGCTGGCCCACCGGTACGGGGCGAGCCCGGCTGCCATCGGCTTGCTGTTCGCTCTGGTCAACCTCGGATCGCTGGTCTCGACCTTGGCTGCGGCAGGCATCGGGCGTCGGATGGGCACGGTCCGGGCCATCGTCGCGGCGCGTGGCATCGGCGGGGTGCTGATGATCCCCATGGTGTTGGCCCCGGCGTTCTGGATCGCCGGGGTCGTGTTCTTCGTGCGCATGCTGGCCCAGCGGGCGGGGCTCCCCTTGCGCCAGTCGTTCACCCAGGACCTGGCCCATCCCGACGAACGGGCCAGCGTGGCCGCGCTCTCCAACCTGCCGGCCCAGGGGACCATGGGTGCCGGCCAGCTGCTGGCCGGGTTCCTCTTCGACGAGGTCGGGCTGGCCGCGCCGTTCGAGCTGGCGGCCGTCTTCCAATGCGCCAATGCCGTGCTGTACGGCGCCTTGTTCGGACGGGCCGAACCCCGCCAGCTCGACGAGGACGGCGACGACCCCGCGGAAAGCACCAATACCGATCCGGCACAGCCGGCAGTGACACGCCGATCGACGGCCATGTGAAAGACGACCTGGCGGGCTGGTGCCCAGCAGACCGGCCGGCGGGGCGCTTGCCGGCCCAGTGCCGAGCCGGAAGGCTCAATCGTGGGTCGGATGACCGGTCACCTGGTGGTCGGCGTGGAAGAGCGCCTCGCGCAGTAACGACCGAACGTGGCCGCCTCGCAGGCGATAGAGCATCCGGCGACCGTCCCGGCTCGCCTCCACGAGGCCAGCGAAGCGGAGCTTGGAGAGATGCTGGCTGGCCACGGTCGGGCGGCACTCGGCGATCGTCGCCAGGCTGGCCACGTCGAGCTCCCGATCCCGCAACGCCCACAGCATCTTCACGCGGGTCGGGTCGGCCAGCAGCGTGAAGGACACCACCGCGGCGCTCACCTGCGCAGGAGTCAACCCATCGGGATGGTCCGGGACGGACTTGCCTGCTCGGGCTGTGGCCACACCCGTAACCTACCTGTACTGCTACATATTCGCATCTTCGCATGTATGGCCATGATCACGATAGGGTCGGACCGCTGTGAGCACCCACCACGACGGCCCCCAGCCCGGCCACCACCATGACGGCGATGCCCGACACGACCACGAGAATGGCGGGTCGTGGTTCGGGCGCCTCCGACATGGCGTCTCCGAGGTCCTCGGCGCCCACTCCCACGATGCCACCGACCAGGTGGACGCTGCCCTCGAAGCCGACAGCGACGGCCGCCGGGCACTGCTTCGCAGCCTGGCCGTCCTCGGGGTCACCGCCGCCATCCAGCTCGTGGTCGCCGAGCGC
>JAJYAB010000362.1 GCA_021779775.1 Actinomycetes bacterium | reverse complement strand
TCCGATCTGGCCGACACCAGCAGGACGTTGGCGCCCGCCGATGCCAACGTGCGCAGGACCTGCAGGAGCAGCGTCGACTTCCCGACGCCTGGCTCGCCCCCGAGCAGCGTCACCGAGCCCGGAACGAAACCCCCGCCGAGCACACGGTCGAACTCGGCCAGGCCGGTGGGTCGAGGAGCGGCGCCGGCCAGGTCGACCTGGTGCAACGGCACGGCGTCACCGCCGCCCCACGAGGGAGTGGCCGGAGCGGGCCGGGGTGCCGCGACAGGGGCGACGGTCTCTTCGACCAGCGTGTTCCACGCAGCGCAACCCGGACACCGTCCGGCCCATCTCGGTGAGCCGGTGCCACATTCGCTGCAGCGATGGACGCTCCTGGGCCGGGCCATTGCTCGACGCTAGATGCGCGGTGGGTTGCCGGGTATGGCCGTCAGGAGATCTGGGCGATCGGGGCCGGAGGATCGGCGACGTCGGTTGGAGCCGGACCCCTGCCACGCGCGCCAGCATCCTCGCCCGACAGCTCCTCCAACGTGCGGCCGGAGGGCTCGGGCAACCGCAGGGTGAGCAAGAAGCCCAGCACGGCGGATGCTCCGGCTACCAACAGCATTCCCCGAAGACCGATGCTCTTCTGCAGGTGGGGGATGACGAACACCCCGACAAAGGCACCCAGCTTGCCGATGCCGGCGGCGATGCCATGCCCGGTGGTGCGCTGGCTCACCGGAAAGAGCTCGGAGGGCATGACGAAGGTCGTGGTGTTGGGACCGAACTCGATGAAGAAGTAGCTGACCCCGAACACGAGCAGGAACGGGACCACGGTGGTGGTCATGCCGGGGACGATCCCGAGGATGCCGAACGACACCGCCATGACGGCGAAGCCGATCCACTGCAGGCGGCGGTGGCCGATCCGGTCCATCTTGACAAAGGCGAGGACGTAGCCGGGGAGCGCGAAGAGCACGAAGATGCCGAGCGTCCATGCCAGGGTGGTCTCGAGGGTGGCCTTCGGGGCGACCTGCTTCAAGATTGCCGGCAACGACAGCGTGTTGCCGTAGAGCGCGTAGTCGAGCAGGAACCAGCTGCCCGCCGTGCCGAGGACCAGCGCCAGCATCCGCCGGTTGGCCAGGAACTCGAAGAACCCCATGCGGGCGACGTCCTCGCTGGCCGGGAGACCGCCCGGCACCGCTCCGCCCGAGAAGAGCGCCAGCTGCTTGGCGGCACGCTCCGCTCGGCCCTGCACCTTGGCCTGGAAGCGGGGCGACTCCGGCATCTTTGCCCGCAGGTAGACGACGGTGGCCGCCGGGACCGCACCGAGCCCCAGCATGAGCCGCCACACCAGGTCGTGGTGCAGGCCCGAGGACAGCAGAGCCAGGCCGACGAGGGGTCCGACGATCAGGCCCAGTGCCTGCATCGAGAACACCAGGCCGACGAGGCGACCCCGGTCGGTCTTGTTGGAGTACTCGCTCATGAGGACTGCCGAGACGGGGTAGTCCCCGCCGATCCCCAGGCCGAGCACGAACCGGGCAGCCACCAGCCACACCCAATTCGTGGCAAAGGCCGACGCCAGGGCGCCGACGATCATGATGCCGGCCACCACCGTGTAGACCCGCTTGCGCCCGACGACATCGGCGATGCGACCGAAGGCGAACGCCCCGACGAACGCCGCCAGAATGGCTGCGCTGACCACGAAGTTCTTCTGGTTCAGCGTCAGGTGCCATTGGTCGCCAGCGAGGATGACGACCGTGCTGATGACGAAGAGGTCGTAGGCGTCGGTGAAGAACCCCATCCCCGAGATGAAGACGGCCCGCCGGTGGAACTTGCCCGTGGGGGCGTCGTTGAGCAGGTCGCTCACCGTCGGGGTGGCCACCGGGCCCGCCGGCGTCCCGGGCATGGTGGCCAGCCCGGCATGCCCTCCGTGCACCTTCGTGCTGATCACCCGCAGCCTCTGATCACCCGCAGCCTCTGATCACCCGCAGCCTCTGATCACCCGCAGCCTCCTTGTCGCTGCGCCCACCATGACATCCGCAGGTAATCCGAACCCATCCCGAAGATGAACGGCAGGTGAACGACCGGTGAACCTTTGGCGTCCGGCGGCAACGGCTTGGCCGGCGACATAGCGCGGGCACGACCGACCATTCCCTGCCCGCGCTGCATTCCTTGCCTGCGCTGTCCCCGGGGCCAACAGCAGCATCCCAGGGGTCGCTCACCTTCTCGGCGGCGACCAGGGCAGCCCCCGCCTCGCTCGCCTTGGATCAGGCCGGTCCGGCCCCTGCCAGCTCCACCGGTGGCGGCTGCAGGCCTTCGATGGCCCGGAACACGATCTCCCCGTCCGCCACGTCGACCACGATCGTCTCCCCGACCCGGAATTCCTTCCACAGGATCCGCTCGGACAACGGGTCTTCGATGAACTGTTGGATGGCCCGACGCAGCGGTCGAGCACCCAACGTCGGGTCGTAACCCTTGTCGGCCAACATCACCTTGGCCGCCGGGGTCAGCTCGAGCGCCATGCCCTGGGCCTCCAACTGGTCCGACACCCGCCTCACCATGAAGTCGACGATCTCCACGACCTCCGCACGACTCAGCTCGTGGAACACCACCACCTCGTCGATCCGGTTCAGGAATTCCGGCCGGAAGTGCGCCTTCAGCGCCTCGTTCACCTTGGCCTTCATGTGCTCGTAGGTGACCGCCTCCGAGGTCTTGGCGAACCCGACCGACGACTTACGGAGATCGGCTGTGCCCAGGTTGGAGGTCATGATCAGCACGGTGTTCTTAAAGTCGACGGAGCGACCCTGCGCGTCGGTCAGGCGC
>JAJYAB010000361.1 GCA_021779775.1 Actinomycetes bacterium | reverse complement strand
CGTCAAGACGGTCACGATGGCCGGCGGCCCCGAAAGGGCCTTCAGCCCAGAATGGGGCGCCGTTGTCGGCGAAGGACTGCGCCGGCGAGCAAGCGCTCGACTGGGCCTTGTCACCCCCGTGGTGCCCCGCGAGGGTCTGCCTCGCCGATAGATGGGAGGAACGATGAGCACAGCGAAACAGGTTCCGGAGTCCTTCGACTGGGCTGGGGTCGTCGATTACGCGGCCCGCTACACCCACGAGGCTCCCGAGACTCAGTACGAGCTGCCAGGGGTCACCGAAGAGCTTCACCAGGCTCCCTGTCCGGCCGGCGGCGACCATGCGGGGGTGCCGGTTGCCGTCGTCCCCCTGTGGCATGCCATGGTGACCGCCCGGCTCAACATCCCGACTGGTGACCCTGCCGCCTTGCGCGCCGCGCAACACCGCCTTGAGGTCGCCCTCGCCGAGGTCGAACGCCTCTACCCGCTCTCGCCGGCCGGACTGTTGCCCCAGGTCGGCTGGGGCCTGCCGTACTTCGCCCGCTACCTGCCGCCATCGATGCTCGACACGCACTTACCCAGGTCGGCTCGGGAAGGAAGCGAGGGCGAACCGGTCCTGATCGAGGCGATCCGGTTCCCCCGCGACCCTGACGACCTGGTCGTCGAGCACAACGACGTGTGCTTCCACTTCAAGAGCGACTTCCGCCACCACGTCGACGAGGTGATCGCCGCCCTGTTCTCTCCCGGCGAGTCGATTCTGAACGGGATACCCGTGGAGAACGTGTCCATCGGGGATCTGGTCACCGTGACCTCGATTAGGCGGGGCTTCGCCGGGCGGGGCATGCCCCGCCGGGTCGGTACTGCCCTGGGCATCCCCGGCGCCGAGAACATTCCCGCCGGGGCCATGCTATTCATGGGATTCACCTCGAGCCACGTGCACGGGCTGGCGGCGGGCAACCTGGCCAGCTACGAGACGGTTCCCGGCTGGACGGACTGCACTCCCGGCGACTACATGGCCGGGGGGGCCAACATGCACGTGTCCCACATCGCCATCGAGCTCGAGCGGTGGTACTCGCTCGCCCACGCCGACCGGCTCCAGCGCATGTTCACCCCCCGGCGCACCGAGTCCGAGGAGATCCTGTCCCCGGACCAGTGCCCGGTCACCTCCACCTTCCGCACCGAGCGCGACGCCGACGTGGAACGGTTTGGCCTGGTCGGCCACAATGAGCAGATGCAGTTCCTCTCCCGGGTCGAGGACGACACCACCACCGCCTACGGCCAGGTGATCCCCCGGGGGACGACCTTCTTCCTGCGCCAGGACTTCGACACGACCGAGAACCCTTTCGAGTTCTGGGTCGATGGCCCAGTCAGCGCGCTGCCCAGAGCCGGGGTGCACTTCATCGGCATGGGCCCTTCCGCCCAGCACTTCCACCTGATGCGCCGGGAGATGGACAGTCCCGAACTGGCCGAGGCACACCACCTGCCCGATGAGAACGTCGGGTTCACCGACTTCTTGGTCAACACCCATCGGCAGAACTACTGCCTACCTCCCCGTGCACACCGCTGTTTCCCCATGGCCGAGCTCCTCTGACAAGGATTGCCCGCCGTGTCAGTCGGTCGATCACTCGCGGCGAGCGCCTTGAGACGCCACGCAACTCCTGCTTCCGTGCCTGCCTGGCAGTGATGTCTCGGACGATCGCCTCGATGTGGCCCACAGCCGTCCCCGTCGATGAAGAGCGCAACGCTGAACTCGATCGACACCGTCTTGCCGTCCGAGGCGATGGCGTGCACTGCCAACAGATCGTCTTCGCCGTACTTGGTGGACCCCGGGCCGTGGCGGCTCGAAAGCCATTCCAGTGCCGTTGCCCAGCCTCTCGGGGATGATCACATCCAAGCTGGAGCTGATCATCTCCGCGGCGCGATGCCCGAAGATGCGCTCGGCGCACCTGTTCCAGTAGCGGATCACGCCTTCATGGTCGAGGATTACGACGCCGTGGGGGCGCCGGTCGCCATCTGCTGTACTTCCTCAGTCTCAGAGCTCAGCACGTCCTCGTCGCCTACCTCACCAGTCGCCTACCTCACCAATTGACCGTGTGGGCCCGGGCCCGACCTCAGGGCGTCGAGGACACGGCGAGCTCGGCGAGGTCGACTTCGGGGTCCGCCAGACGGGCAGGAGTGACGGGGCGGCCGGCTTGGAGCAGTGCTTCGATGGACTCGCCGGCGTCCCAGACGTTCGCGTTCATGGCGGCCGCCACCCGACCGTGACGGAGCCAGAAGGCGATGAACGCTCGGCTAGCCGGCTCACCGCGGAAGACCACTTGTTCGAACGATGGTGCCCAGCCTCGGTACTCCATGCCGAAGTCGTACTGGTCGGAGAAGAAGTAGGGGGTGCGGTCGTAGACCGTCGCCTTGCCGAGCATGTTGCGGGCGGCCACCGGTCCCTGGTTGAGGGCGGCCGACCAGTGCTCGAGGCGGATGCGGGTGCCGTAGCGGGGATGGAAGGCGTTGGCCACGTCGCCTGCCGCGAAGACCCCCGGGGCGCTCGTCTGGAGGTGCTCGTCGACGACGATGCCGTTGTCGACGCCGAGGCCGGCGGCCTCGGCGAGCTCGACCCTGGGGGTGACGCCGACGCCGACGACGACGGCCGTGGCGGGGAGGACGGTGCCGTCACTGAGCCGCACCCCTTCCACCGCGGTCGACCCGAGAAGCGTCTCCACGCCGACGCCGAAATGCAGGTCGACGCCGTGCTCGGCGTGCAGGTCGCGGTAGATCGCTCCGACTTCGGGGCCGAGGACCCGTTCGAGGGGAACCGCGGCCAGCTCGACCATCGCGACCGTGGCG
>JAJYAB010000027.1 GCA_021779775.1 Actinomycetes bacterium | reverse complement strand
CGGTGGACCCCTCAGCGTTCCGGAGATCCATCGCCAGATGTGCCCCGTTCCGGCCGGCGAGCACTCGGATCAGCCCGTCGGCGCCGAGACCCATCCGGCGGTGGCAGAGGGCCACAACCTCGGCGTCGGTCGGATGCCAGGCGTCTGGTAGATCGAGCGTCACCAGGAAGTCGTTGCCGGCGCCGTGGTGCTTGGTCAGCGCGATGTGCCCGGCACGTGCCATGCATCAGTCTCGCGCCGCGGCTTGGTGGGCGGCCGCGGTGGCGTCCCACAGGGCGAGCAGCGCTCCGTAGCAGTCCGAGGCAGACGGAAGCCACACCACACGGGGATCGCGCCGGAACCACGCCCATTGACGACGGGCGAACAGCCGGGTGCGCCGCAGCGTCTCCGCCACGGCATCGTCGATGGGTGCTCCCTCTTCCACATGCGCCAGCAGCTCCCGGTACCCAAGCGCCTGCCTCGCGGTGCGTGACAGCCCGGCAGGCCTGGCGGCCAGGGCACGGACCTCGTCGAGGAACCCGGCCGCCATCTGGGCCGACAGCCGCTCCTCGACCCGCCCGCCGTGCACGCCGGCGTCGAACGGCACCCCGGCGAGGACGAACCGCGTCGTCGGATAGGTGCCGAGGCCGGGACCGAACGAGGAGAATGGCCGACCCGAGCCGAGCGTCACCTCGAGCGCCCGGACGATGCGCCGGCGGTTGCCCGGCTCGATCCTGCCGGCAGCCAAAGGGTCTTCCCTGCGGAGCCTGCGATGCAGCCGGTCGAGCCCGCCCGCATCGTCGGCCTCCTCCTCCAGCGCTGCGGCCACCACCGGCCAGCGGCCCGGAAGCCGGAGACCGTCCACGACGGCCCGATGGTAGAGGCCGGTCCCGCCGACGAGCAGCGCGCGCCCTCCTCTCGCCTCGACGTCGGCGAGCGCCTCGGCTGCCGCCGCCTGGAACCGGCGGACGGTGAACTCCTCTTCCGGACCGACCAGGTCGAGCAGGTGGTGCGGCACCTCCGCCCGGTCGGCTTGGCTGGGTTTCGCCGTGCCGATGTCCATCTCACGATAGACACCCATCGAGTCGACGGAGACGATCTCCGTGCCAGGCCGCTCCAGCGCCAGCTGCATGGCCATCTCGGACTTGCCGGACGCCGTGGGACCCACGAGGGCGATGGGCGGTCCGATCGGGCCGCCGTCGGACCGCGCCGTGTCGGTGTCGAGCGCCGTGTCGGACACTGATCAGCCGGCGTGGACAGCCAGCGGGATCCGCATACGGTGGCGTGCCGTAGCCACCACGGCGACCAGCTCGCCGCGCAGGTGGTGCGGGGCTGCCCCCGTCACCCGCACGTCCGCGTAGGAACCGGCTGCGGGTGCGCCGCCCGAGGCTGGCGGGGCGAAGTGGACCAGCTTGTTCTGCCCGGTACGGCCGGCCAACACCCCCGGCAGGCGCTTGCTGGCGCCCTCCACCAGGCATCGCTCGACCCTGCCGACCCGGGCTTCGTGCTTATGCAGCGCGGACCGCTCGACGACCGCCCGGAGGCGCTCGAACCGCTCGGCCACCACCGCGTCGGGCACTGCCTGGTCCCCCATGGCCGCCGCCCTCGTCCCGGGCCGAGGCGAGAACACGAACGTGTAGGCGCTGTCGTAGCCAGCGCTGGCGACCACAGCGAGCGTATGGGCGAAGTCGTCCTCGGTCTCGCCAGGAAACCCCACGATGATGTCCGTGGTGACGGCCAGATCGGGCACGGCAGCCCGCGCGGCAGCCAGCCGGGCCAGGTAGCGGTCGGCCGTGTATCCCCGACGCATCGCCGCCAGGATCCGGTCGCTCCCCGACTGCACCGGCAGGTGGAGATGGTTGCACACCTCTGGCACCTCGGCCATGGCGGCGATCGTCTCCGGGCGGAGATCCTTCGGATGCGGGCTGGTGAAGCGGACGCGGCGGATACCGTCGATCGCCCCGACGCCACGGAGTAGGTCGGCGAACAGCGGGCGGCGGTGGGTGATGTCGCGCCCGTAGGAGTTGACGTTCTGGCCGAGCAGGGTCACCTCGGTGACGCCGGACGCCGCCAGAGCAGTCACCTCGGCGACCAGGTCGTCGAACGGGCGGCTGACCTCGGGCCCACGGACCTGCGGCACGATGCAGAAGGCACACGAGTTGTCGCACCCGGTCTGGATGGTCACCCATGCGGAGTACGGCACGTCGCGCACCGCACCCAGGGCGGGCCCATGGGCCGACACGGAGTCTGCCGGCGGGGCGTCGAGCACCTCCACCTGCGGCCCGGCGGCGGCAGCGCGCCGGAGCAGTGCGGGTGCCCGGCCGAGGTTGTGGGTCCCGAAGACGACATCCACGTGGCCGGCGCGGGAACGGAGCAGGTCGCCGTCTTTCTGGGCGAGGCAGCCCCCGACGGCGATCTGCATCCCCGGGCGCTGCGCCTGCAACGACTTCAGGTGCCCCAGGTGGCCGTACAGCTTGTTGTCGGCGTTCTCGCGGATGCAGCAGGTGTTGAGGACGACCACGTCGGCGCTCGCCGGGTCGTCTGTGGGCACGAGACCGTCGGCCACCAGCAGCCCGGCGAGCCGCTCCGAGTCGTGCGCGTTCATCTGGCAGCCGAAAGTCCGGATGTGGAACGTCCTGGGCACCGAAGCGATCCTACGTGCCAGGGCGCCGATCGGCCGCGCGCCGCGCGATCCGGTCTGCCGTCATGTCGACCTGCTGGTGACCAGCCCTTGCAGGTCGGGGTGCAGCACCACGGCCCGACCGGCGATGCCGATGTCTGCCATGGCCGCTCCGGCGTCGGAGCGGACGTGCTCGGCTGTGGCGACGTCACAGATGCCGACCAGCGTGGGACCGGCACCGGACCAGCACGCAGCGAGAGCTCCCGCCGATATCAGGCGGCTGATCAGCTGCGGCGCCTCCGGGAAGAGGGGGCTGCGGTAGTCCTGGTGCAGCCGGTCTTCGGCGGCCTCACGGATGAGCAGGGACCGGTCGGCCAGCCCGGCGAGCAGGAGGCCCATCCGACCCAGGTTGAACGTGGCGTCCGCCCGGTTCACCTGCCGTGGCAGCGCCTGGCGGGCCTTGGCCGTGGCCAGCGGCCGGTCGGGGATCATGGCGACCAGGACGAGGCTCGGATCGAGGGGCAACCGGACCACCTTGACCGCTCCCTTCACCGACGTGGCGACCACCAGCCCTCCGACGACCGAGGCCGCAGCGTTCTCCGGGTGCCCGTCGACTCTTGCCGCCACGCCGAGCGGGTCGCGCGATCCGGCGGCGGCCGCCGCCGCCGCCGCCAATGCCGCCGACGACCCGAGCCCGCGGGCTACGGGGATGTCGGAGCGCACCGTGATGGCGAGGTGGTCGTGGCCGGCCACGTCGATGGCCACGCGTGCCGCCAGGTGCCCGGCGGCATCCTCCGCCAGGTCGGCGCCTTCACCTTCCGCTCGCACCGACAGGCGGCGCGCCGGCTCGACCTCCACCTCGACGTAGGTGTCGAGGGCCAGGGCCAGGACGTCGAACCCTGGTCCGAGGTTGGCGGTGGACGCAGGCGCTCGGGCTCGCACCCTCGTCAGGGTAGTCAGCCGGTCAACCGTGGACGATGTGCCACCAGAGCGACGGCCCGGTAACCCGCAGGACGCTGCGCACCGGTACCGTCGCCTGCTGGACCCGGTCCGAGACCCGCAGGTCCCCCACCACCGTCCCCGGCAGCACGGTGGCCGGGCGCCGCGCGACGAACCGGGCCTCGACGGTGTCGCCGGGCCAGACGACCAGGCTGGCGCTCCGTGTCGCCGATGTGGGCATCCCGCGGTCCCCGGCCCACGGCACCCGCACCGCCACCAGGGACGACCCGGCCGTCACCACCCGCTGCTCGCTGAGACGACCGGCCACCGCGTCGACCAGCGCCAAGCCGGTGGCGTCGGCAGCTGCCAGGGGGTCCCATCCCGGTTGTCCAGTGACGGCGACGAGGACCATCACCTGACGGAGCCCGACGGTCCGCTGCACGGCGAGCACCACGCAACCTTGGGCCGCCTGGGTGAACCCGGACTTCACACCCACGACGCCGTCGGTGCCCACGACCTGCACGTAGTTGGCCAGCAGGCCAGCGGCCGGCAGGGTGACCGCGCGCTGCCCGACGACCGACGCGAAGGCCGGCAGCTTCATGGCGGCGGACGTCAACACCAACAGGTCGGAGGCCGTCGACACCGATCGGGCGTCGAAGCCGCTGGCGTCGGCGAAGTGGGTCGAGGCCATCCCCAGACGCCGGGCAGCAGCATTCATCTGCGTCACGAATGCCTGCACGCTGCCGGCATCCCAGCGAGCCAGGGCATCGGCCAGGTCGTTCGCCGAGTGGACCATAACGCCGTCGAGGAGCTGCCGCTCGGTCAGGTGCTCGCCAGCGTCCACCGGCACGGTGGTGGCATCGCGCCTGAGGTCCAGCGCCGAGTCCGCCTGGTCGGCGGCACTCATGACAACCGTCGGCCCCTGGGCGTCGGCGGCCAGCGGGTGGTGGAGGAGCACGAGATAGGCGGTCATGATCTTGGTCAGGCTGGCGATGGGGACCGGGGCCTGCACGCCCGGTCGGAGTGCCAGGCCGGTGGCTGGCACGGCAACGGCAGCTTGGCCCACCGCGGGCCACGGCAGCACCGGCACGGCGCCTGCCACCACGGCGGGAGCGACGGTGGTCAAGGGAAGGGTGGCGGGCCCGGCGCCGCCCGTGTCGGAGGCGACCGAGGCCGTCGGGATCGGCACCGGACGGCTCAGCTGGACCACCGCCGTCACGAGCGCCGCGGCACCCAGGACGAAGGTGGCCCTCCGGCGAGCGAACGTCCGTCGGCGTGCCCGGTGACCCGGCCGGCGCCGATAGCGGCGACCGACACGAGGGCTCCCGGTCTGGAAGGGGGACGGACCGAGACCGGTGATCGGACCGGGGGAGCCGCCAGTGTCGGGACCGGCACCAGGCAAGCCACCCACTCCTGGGGCGCTGCGTGCCCCTGGGACTCGGGCCAATGGCGGCGGAGGTACCACCGAGACATGGCCGGCGCCCCGGCGAACGGGCGCTCGCGAAGCGTCAGTCCGTGCCGGTGCGACGTCCACCAGGCGCTACCGGTCCGAGACCTGGTCGAGCTCGTCGGGCGTCATCAGCACCGCCCGCGCCTTCGAGCCCTCGGACGGCCCGACGACGCCCCGCAGCTCGAGCAGGTCCATCAGCCGCCCTGCTCTGGCGAACCCGACCCGAAGCTTTCGCTGGAGCATGGACGTGGACCCTAGCTGAGACCGCACCACCAGCTCCATGGCCACCGGCAGCAGCTCGTCGTCCGCATCGTCGAAGCCTGCCGGGCCGGCGGTCTGCGCCCCGTCGCCGGCGATGCCCTCGACGTACTCGGCCTGGCGCTGGCGCTTCCAGTGCCCGACCACGGCGCGGACCTCGTCCTCCCCCACCCATGGCCCCTGGATCCGGCGGGGGATGGACGACGAGGCCGTCAGCAGCAGCATGTCGCCCTTGCCGATGAGGCGCTCGGCCCCCGGCTGGTCGAGAATGACGCGGCTGTCGGCCAGCGAGGAGACCGAGAACGCCAGTCGTGACGGCACGTTCGCCTTGATGACCCCGGTGATGACGTCGACCGACGGCCGCTGCGTGGCCAGCACCAGGTGGATGCCGACGGCGCGGGCCATCTGGGCGATCCGGCACACCGACTCCTCCACGTCGCGGGCCGCCACCATCATGAGGTCGTTCAGCTCGTCCACCACCACCAGCACGAACGGCAGCCGCTGATACCGGTGAGCCGGCTCCTCCACGGCAGCCCGCGACTCGGCCAACAGGGCAGCCACCCGATCCTGACGCTCGTCGTCGCCTTCGGCACTGTCGACGGACGGGTCCAGACCCGACTGCGGCCCGACGGGCACGTCGGGCTCGAGATTACCGGCGTCGACTGCCTGGTTGTACCCCGTGATGTCGCGCATGCCGACCTCGGCCAGCAAGTCGTATCGGCGCTCCATCTCCGTGACCGCCCACGACAGCGCGTTGGCGGCCTTCTTCGGATCGACCACCACCTCGGTGAGGAGGTGGGGCAGGCCGTTGTACTGACCGAGCTCGACCCGCTTAGGGTCGATCAGGATCAGCCGGACCTGTTCCGGCGTCGCCCGCATCAGGACCGAGGTGATCACCGAATTGATGCAGGAGGACTTGCCGGCGCCCGTCGCCCCCGATATCAGGATGTGGGGCATGTCCGCCAAGTTCCCCATCACCGGCCGGCCGGCGATGTCGCGGCCCAGCGCCACCTGGAGCGGGTGGACGGCCTGGCGCGCCTCCTCGGATGCCAGGATGTCGCCCAGCGTGACGAGCTCCCGGCGGCGGTTCGGCACCTCGACGCCGATGGCCGAGCGTCCCGGGATCGGAGCGAGGATCCGTACGTCGGGGGACGCCATCGCGTACGCGATGTCCTTGGCCAGGCTCGTCACCCGGGCGACCTTCACCCCGGTGCCCAGCTCGAGCTCGAACCGGGTGACGGTGGGGCCAACGGTATGGCCGACCAGGCGGGTGTCGACGCCGTGCGCCGCCAGCGCTTCGACCAGGGCGCGCCCGGCAGCGGCTATCTCGCGCTCGTCGAGCGCCTGGGGCTTCGAGCGTCCGAGGAGCTTGAGCGGCGGCAGCAGCCAGTTGCCGGCGGGCTGCTCCAGCTCCAACTCCAGCTGGTCGGTCCGCTTGACGGCCACGGGTCTCGGTGCCCGTAGCGCCGGATCGGGCAAGGTGGCCGGCTCGACCGGGTCGGGAGAGCCGTCAGCCACCGGCGTCGGGTCGGGCGCGACGTCCTCGGGAACCGGAACCGACGAAGCGGAGGAAGCCGGAGCGCGGTGCCGGGGACCTGTGGGCGCGACCGCATCGTGCGGGTCGCCGGCAGGCGGTCGTACCCGCCGCCAGGCAGCGGCCGACACGGCACCGAGGGCGGTGGCGGCACGGCGCAGCGTCACCCCGGTGAACAGCACCAAGGCGAGCGCCAGGACAGCCAAGAGCACCACCACCGTTCCCCAGCTCGACAGTCCCTGGTGCAGCGGATGTGCCACCAGGGCGCCGAGCCAGCCGCCACCCTCCTCGAGACGGTGCTCGGCGGCCGACGGACGCGGGACCCCGCCGCGGAGGCCCGCCAGCCCGGCAGCGGCCGTCAGGGAAAGGACCAACCCGAGGACGGTACGCGCCGGCTCCCGTTCCGAGCGTCCGGCGACGAGCAGCACGCCGGCAGACAGGAAGGCGGGCGGCACCACGAACCGGCCGATGCCGAGGACCAGACCGGTCCCGTGGTCGATGGTGCGGCCGGCGGGGCCGAGCGCACCGAAGTACAAGCCGAGGGCACCGAGAAGACCGGCGGTCACGAGGACGATGCCCCAGACATCCTCGGCATGGGTCGCCAGCACGGTCCACAGCGCCTCGACCAGGTCGGGCCGGTTCTCCCGGCGCCGGGGAGCGGCAGGCCGCTGCCCTCCGGCGGTGACCCTGGGAGATCCCTTGGACCGGGTGGTGCTCCGCCCGGCGGCCGACCGCGACCTCGCGGCCGACGGCGAGGATGGGCCTCCCCTCGACGGAGCACGTCTCGTCGTCACCACAGTGGCAACAACGCTAACACCAGCCTCACCAACTTCCGAGGACCGCGGCCTGGACCGGGAGCTACTCCAGAGACCAGGGCGGAGGCGCGCTCGTCACATACCACATATAGCGCTCACACCCGGAGCAGTGTCCGCCGGGGCCTGCCCTACACCGTGACGACGAGCGGCAGGATCATCGGCCGGCGCCTGGTGCGGTCGCCGACGAACTTGCCGAGGGCCTTGCGCGCGTGGCGGCGCAGCGCGTCCTGGTCGGTCGCGCCGTCGGCCAGAGCCGACTCGAGCGCCGCCCGAACCGTCAGGGCAGCCTCTTCGAGCAGCTCCTCCGCCTCCGGCGCGTGCACCCATCCGTGCGTGATGATCTCCGGCTTCTTGATCACTTCGCGGGCATGGGGGTCGACCGTGGCAACGACCACCACCACCCCTTCCTCTGCGAGCATCCGTCGGTCGCGCAGGACCCCGTGCCCGACATCGCCGACGGTGCCGTCGACGTACAAGAACCCTGCCGGAACGTCTGGGCCTCGGCGCAGGCCGTCACCGTCGAGCACGAGGGAGTCGCCGTCCTCGCACAGGACGACCCGGTGGGCCGGCACGCCCATCTGCTGCGCCAGCCGGCCGTGGTTCACCAGGTGCCGGTACTCACCGTGCACGGGAACGAACCACTCCGGCCGGGCCACCGACTGGAGGATCTTCAGCTCGCCCTGGCGGGCGTGCCCGCTCACGTGTACCGGTTCGTTACCGGTGTGCACGACCTCGGCCCCGGTCCGGTACAGCCCGTCGATGACCCGGCCCACCGCCCACTCGTTGCCGGGGATCGGATGTGCGCTGATCACCACGACGTCGCCGTCGCGCAAGCGCAGCCGCTTGTTCTCCCCCGCCGCCATGAGCGACAGCGCAGACAGGGGCTCGCCCTGCGATCCTGTCGACACGACGCACACCTGCCCGTCGGCGTAGTCCTCCACCCGCTCCACGTCGATGAGGGCCGAGTCGTCGACCGTCAGGAGCCCGAGGCGGCGTGCCAGCGCCACGTTCTTGGCCATGGACCGGCCCAAAGTGGCCACCTTCCGGCCTTCGGCGATCGCTGCATCGAAGATCTGCTGGATCCGGTGGATGTGGCTGGCGAAGCAGGTGACCACCAGACGGTGCCCTGCGTGCGCTTGGAACACCCGGCGCAACGTGGCGCCGACCTCCATCTCCGATGCGGTGAACCCCGGCTCCTCGGCATTGGTGGAGTCAGCCAGCAGCAGCCGGATACCGGACTGCTTGGCGATGGCTCCGATCCGGCCCAGATCCGTGAGCCGGCCATCGACAGGAGTCAGGTCGATCTTAAAGTCTCCCGAGTGCAGCACCACTCCTTGCGCCGTGTAGAACGCGGTGGCGAACCCGTGGGGCACGGAGTGGGTGACCGGGATGAACTCGAGCTCGAACGGGCCCACGACCCGACGCTCGCCGTCGGCCACCTCGACGAAGGTGGCCCGGTCGAGCAGCCCGGCTTCCTCCACCCGGTTCCGAGCCAGCCCGAGCGTGAGCGCCGACCCGAACACCGGCACCGACAGCTCGCGGAGCAGGTAGGCCAAGCCACCGGTGTGGTCCTCGTGGCCGTGGGTGAGCACCACAGCCTCGACCTGCTCCGCATGGTCGTGCAGGTAGGTGAAGTCGGGCAGGACCAGATCCACGCCAGGCATGTCCGGCTCGGGGAACATGATGCCGCAGTCGAGCACCACCATCCGGTCCCCTTGGGCGATGCAGGCACAGTTGCGCCCGATCTCCCCCAGCCCCCCGAGGAAGGTGATCCGCACCTCGTCAGCCATGTCGGCCCTGGGCCGCCCCCGGCTCACCGGCGCGTGCCCAATGCGGCGACGACGGCCCGGGCCGCCGCGTCGAGCTCGTCGGTCGCCGGTCCGAGCGGCAGGCGGCACTGGCCTGCGGCAAGCCCGAGCGCCCGGCAGGCGGCCTTGGCCGGGAGCGGGTTGGGAAATCGATCTGAGGACTCGAACGCGTAGGAGCCCAGCAGGAGACCGTTGATGGCCCGCGCCCGCTCGAGGTCGCCCTTGGCGACGCTCGCCACCAGCTCGCCGAGCTCGGGACCCGCCCAGTGACTGGCCACACTCACCACACCGACCGCACCGACCGCCAGCAGAGGGAGCGTCAGCTCGTCGTCGCCGCTGTAGAGATCGAACCCGTCCGGAGCGGCGGCCACCAGGCGGGCCGCTGCAGCGACGTCGCCAGTGGCGTCCTTCACCCCGATGATCGTCGGCACGGTGCGGGCGAGGTGCACCATGGTGTCGGGCGCGATGCGGCGGCCAGCGCGCACCGGTATGTCGTAGAGCAGCACCGGGAGGACGACGACCGAGGCGACCGCTTCGAAGTGGGCGGCCAGCCCGGCCTGGGAGGGCCGGCTGTAGTACGGAGTCACCAGCAGGATGCCGTCCACCCCCGCCGCCGCCGCCAACTTGGTCAGCTCGATGCTATGGCGGGTGTCGTTGGTGCCGCTCGCCGCGACGACGGGCACGGTGACCGACTCGGCCACGGCACGCCACAGGTCGACCTTCTCCGTGTCGTCCAGCACCGGACCCTCACCGGTGGTGCCGCTGACCACCAGGGCGTCGCTGCCATGTGCCGCCAACCACCGGGCCAGCGCCACAGCACCGCCGACATCGAGCGACCCGTCGTCGGCGAAGGGCGTGACCATGGCGGTGACGACCGCGCCGAACCGTCCCGTTCCCTGCGCCATCCCCGCAGGCTACCGCGCCCGTAGCGGCCCAACGCTCCGTCCACGATGCGAACCCGCTGCGACGGGAGGAGCCAGCTTCGAGAAGCTGCTCGCGTCGACCCTGTTGCACCGGGGCAACGCTGCTACCGGACCTGGCGAGGGGATCAGAGCCCGAGGAGGTCGTCGAGGCCTGTCGTCAGCCCCGGGCGCCGGCCGACCGCACGCACGGCGAGCAGCACCCCCGGCATGAACGAGGTGCGGTCATAGGCATCGTGCCGGATGGTGAGGCTCTGGCCGACCGCCCCGAGCACGACCTGCTGGTGCGCCACCAGGCCCGGCAGCCGCACAGCGTGGACCCGGACACCACCAGGCCCGGCTCCCCCCCGCGAGCCGGCGATCGCCTCGGTGGCCGTCCGGTCGGCCGGCCACTGCTGGAGGTGCGCCCGCCGGCGAGCGTCGGCCATCCGGTGAGCCGTCTGCATCGCCGTGCCCGACGGCGCGTCCAACTTGGCGTCGTGATGCAGCTCCACGATGTCGGCACCTGCCATGTACGGGGCGGCCAGCTCGGCGAACCGCATCATCAGCACCGCTCCGATGGCGAAGTTGGCGGCGACCAGCAGCCCGAGCCCTGCGGCAGCGAACGCCGAACCGGCCTCCACGAGCTCCTCCGGCTCGATGCCGGTGGTGCCCACCACGGCGTGAACGCCCAGCTCGACGTAGCGCGGGACCGCTGCCCGGAACGCCGCGGCCACGGTGAAATCCACCACCACCTCGACGCCGGCGTCACCCAGCGACCCGACGTCGGCTTCCACCCGCAGGTCGCCACCGGCGTCGCCCACCAGGGCCTGCAGCGGCTGGCCGGCGTACCCGACGTCCACAGCCGCCGCCAGGACGAGCCCGGCTTCGGCGGCAACCGCGCGACACACCTCGCGTCCCATCCGCCCACCGGCGCCCACCACCCCGATCCTCAGCACGGGCCCGATCCTCGGCACGGGAGAGCACCCTAGCGAACACGGCCCTCCGCCGACGGCCAGCGCCGAACGACGCCGTGGCCGCCAGGTGAGCCGCCAGTAGGGTTCCGCCGTGCGCCCGGGGACGACCGCCAGTGCTGTCGGACGGCTCTTGCTGGCATCTGGGCTGCTCATCCTGCTGTTCGTGGCATACCAGCTATGGGGCACGGGGCTCGTGCAGTCCCAGAGCCACGCGCTGCTCCGCCAGCAGTTCACCAAGCTGGTCCACCCCCCGCGCCACCCCCGCAGTGCGCCGGCGACAACCACTGCGGCGATGATCCCGACTGCTCCCGTCCCCGCTCCGATCTCCAGCGATCCGCCGTTGAACGCGGCCGTCGGCAACCTGAAGATCCCCCGGGTGGGTCTCGACCAGATCATCGTGGAGGGAGTGACCGAACACCAGCTGGCCATGGGCCCCGGGCACTACCCGGGGACGGCGCTCCCCGGGGAACCCGGGAACGCTGCGGTGGCTGGACACCGGACGACCTAAGGACACCCCTTCTCCAACCTCGACGCGCGCAACCCGGGAGACCGTTGCCGATGAGTGAGCAGTAGTGCTCATCCCGCCGGCACCTCGTCTCGGGGTTGTGCGG
>JAJYAB010000360.1 GCA_021779775.1 Actinomycetes bacterium | reverse complement strand
AGCTCGACGTCGTCGACCAGTGACCCGGACAACCCGGCCCGCTCCAAGAGGTCCGCCACGAAGGACCGGGCACGTTGCACGGCGCCGCGGTCGGGAGCGAGCTCGACGAGCTCGGAGGTGACAGGAGGCCCGGTGCCGACCGGCGACGACGCCATGATCTGTGCAGTGTGCCACGGATGCCGGCCCATCGGGCGCGGCGCGCCGGCGGGTCATGTCACGCGGGTCATGTCACGATCGCGGTCATGCCCGCGACGATCCCGCCAGAGCGCATCGACGCCCGTCGGCCGCAGCGCCTCGCCAAGCAGCGCGGCGGGTGGATCCGGGTGGCACCCTCGCGCAGGTCGGGTCCCCGCCGGTGACCGATCCCTCCGGGAGAGCCGGGGGAGCCGGCCATACCAGGATCACGCCGGACGGTGCTCAGCTCAGCCGGCCGCTCGTGGTGCTCATGGCGGCCGCCACCGGCCTGGCAGTGGCCAACAACTACTACGCCCAGCCACTCCTACCGGTGATCGGTAAGGCACTGCACCTGTCGCCGGGGACTGCCGGGCTGATCGTCACCGTGGCGCAGGCGGGTTATGCGCTCGGCCTGCTGGTCCTGTTGCCATTGGGAGACTTGGTCGAGCGCCGGAGCCTGGTGGTGGTGCTCTGCGCGTCCACTGCCGTGGCACTGGTGGTGCTGGCGGCCGCCCCTTCGGCAGCCGTGCTGCTCCCGGCTGCGTCGGCGGTAGGGGCGCTCAGCGTGCTGGCCCAGATCCTCGTGCCTCTGTCGGCGTCGCTCGCCTCGGACGAGGAGCGGGGGAGGGTGGTAGGCGCCGTCATGGGCGGGCTGCTCATGGGCATCCTGCTGGCCCGGACGGTGGCCGGTCTCCTGGCGGAGACGGGCACGTGGCGCACCGTCTACTTCGCAGCGGCGGCTGCCATGGTGGTGCAGGCCGTCGTGCTGTGCCGGGCACTGCCCACCTCCCGCGAGCGTTCGGAGCTGAGCTATTGGAGGTTGCTCGCATCCACAGGGTCGCTGCTGTGCGAAGAGCCGTTGCTGCGGTTGCGCACCGCCTACGGGTTCTTGTCCTTCGGCACGTTCAGCGTCCTGTGGACCTCGTTGGCTTTCTTGTTGGCAGACCGGTTCCACGAGCAGCCGGCGACCATCGGAGCGTTCGGTCTCGCCGGAGCCGCCGGTGCGCTGACCGCCATGCTTGCCGGAAGGTTTTCCGACCGAGGCTGGGCGCGCTGGAGCACCGGCGGAGCCACCGGCCTACTGGCCCTGTCCTGGCTCGCCTTGTGGGCAGGCGGGCGCTCGCTGGTGTGGCTCGTGGTCGGCATCGTCGTGCTCGACATCGGCGCTCAGGGTCTCCACATCACCAACCAGAGCGAGATCTACCGCCTGCGCCCCGAAGCCAGGAGCCGGCTCACCGCCGCGTACATGGTCGTCTTCTTCGCCGGCGGAGGCATCGGGTCGGCCGTGTCGTCATGGATCTACGGGTCGGCGTCCTGGGGCGGCGTCTGCATCCTCGGGGCGAGCATCGCCGGTGCGGCGTTCCTGCTCTGGGTGGCCACGCAACTGCTCGGCTACCGGCCGGCGGCCGGCGTGGTCACAGACCGAGGAACGTCTTCAGGTTCGTCACCGCGTTCGGGTCGATCGGCTGGGCCAGGTTCAGCGGCAGGGTGAATGGATCGAACGCCGACGTGCCCGGGACCAGGCGCACCGCGGAGAACGAGGTGTGGCTGTGCATGTACGCCAGCTCCAGTGCGAGGTCGCCCACCGTGTTGACCACCCCACGCGGCAGGCCGACGGTGAATGTCGAGAGGATGCCGAGCGCATTGCCGTGGGCGTCGAGGAAGGCGCTACCGGAGTCCCCGGGGATGCCCGGGGTGATCGTCTGCACGGAGTGGCCCCATCCGCCTCCGGTGTCGCCCTCGCTGAGCCCGAACTTCGGGCTCAGGGCGGTGATCCCCAGGCGGAGGATGGAATTGCCATACGAGTACACCAGCGATCCGGTCGGCGCCCCTGTCGTGTCCAGGCCGTCCGGCCCGCCCCACACGGGGATCGTCGGGTTGACGGTGCCGACGTCGGCCGGGTTCACCTGCACCAGGGCCAGGTCGTTGTACTGGCAGATGTTGGGGTTCGTCTCGTGCAGATCCTGCATCGTCGCCCACGAGTTGTAGACCATGACGCCCTGATGGGCCGCACCGCTGATCGTGACCGGTGTGCCGACGGGCAACGTCGGCGACGTGCAACCATTGGTGTCGGTGGTGGTGCCGGTGCCGGAGCAGTGGGCGGCCTGGCCGATGTAGACGTTCGTCCCGTTCGTGAAGACGAAGTTGGCGGTGCACTGGGCGCGACCGGTGAAGGTCTCCACGCCGGGGTGGATCGCCGCGGTTGCCGCCGGCGCCCAGGTGGTCGCTGCGCTGGCGGTGGCCACCGACGTCGCTCCGGCGCTCGAAGCCAGCCCGGCCCCCGCGAGGACCAGGGCAGGAGCGGCAGCCAATACCAGCGCAGTGTGCAGGATTCGCCTCATGACTGGGCAACGGCCATCGCCAGCGAACCTTCCGCAAGATGCCGGCGTTCCGCAAGATGCCGGCGTTCCGCAAGATGCCAGCGAGGAGATCGGTGAACGGCCATGACCAACGATATCCCGTCGGGATCCAGCCGATATCCCCTCGGGATCGCGGGTGTCGGGGGCGGGGTGCCGCAGGCGGTCCCAGGCGCCAGTCCGGGAGCGGGCGAACAGCGGAGTGTCAACAGCCAGCGGAGTGTCAACAGCCAGCGGAGTGTCAACAGCCAGCGGAGTGTCAACAGCCAGCGGAGTGTCAACAGCCAGCGGA
>JAJYAB010000359.1 GCA_021779775.1 Actinomycetes bacterium | reverse complement strand
ATAGGCGATCGGCTTGCCGTTCGTGCTGAGGTGTGGGCTGATGACCCTAGCGACCTCATAGATCTAGCCGTTTTTGGCCTTCTTGCACAGTTTACTGCTCCAGGCCCTGCCCCTTGCGATGGCGAATCAAAGTCGCCTTATTTTTTCTCGCCTATATCGGCGGTGATGAGCATCTCGCAGTGCTCGTAGGGGTTCATGGTCCCGGGATCCACGTTGATGTACGGGTCGAGCTTGATCATCGTCACCTCGAGCCCACGGCAGCGCAGGAGCCGTCCGAGCGACGATGCGGTCAGCCCCTTGCCGAGGGACGAGGACACCCCGCCGGTGACGAACACATACTTCGTCACCGGCTGGTCCCCTGCGGCATGGAACTACGGTAGACCACGTTCCGAGCGTACCGGGGGGACGGTTGCGGCGGCCGGACCTGATCCGACCCCGTCGGCACGGACTGACTGTGCGGCAGCGAGCAGCTCGGTGGCGTGGCGGCGGGCGACCTCGGAGCCCGGATGCCCCGACAGCATCCGTGCGAGCTCCACGATCCGGTCGGCTCCGTCCACCGGGCCGACGGTCGCCACGGTCCGGGTCCCACTCGACATCTTGCGTACCAGCAGGTGGCGATCAGCGAACGCTGCCACCTGGGCGAGATGCGTCACCACCAGCACCTGGCGGGTGCGCCCGATCTCCGCCAAGGCTTGGCCTACCGCCAGGGCGGCTTCACCACCGATGCCGGCGTCCACCTCGTCGAACACCATGGTGGGAGGTGCTCCCGACAGCACGAGCCGCAACGCCAACATGGCGCGGGCAAGCTCCCCACCTGACGCCGCCGTAGCCAATGGCACCAGGGGCTCCCCCGGGTTCGCCCCGAGCATGAAGACCACGTCATCACCCGGATCCTCGTCGCCGACCGACACGGCGACCTTGGCCTGCGCCATGGCCAACCGGCGGAGCCGGTGCTCGACGGCGGCAGCGAGCTGCGGCGCGGCGGCGCGGCGCGCTTCCCCGACGAGCCGGCGGGCTTCGGTCAGTGCCTCGACCGCATCGTCGCGCGCCACCTCCAATGCGGCGGCCCGTTCGTCGAGCGACTGGAGCTCGTGGAGCCGCCGCCGGCTCTGCTCCGCATAGGCCAGGACGTCAGTCAGAGTGGCTCCGTACTTGTCGCGGAGCTGGTGCAACACGTGGCGGCGCTGACGTACCTGGTCGAGACGCTGCGGATCGTCTTCCCACCGGTCGGCAACGTCGCGGAGCTCGCCCAGCACGTCGACCACTTCGGCCTGCAACCCGAGGATCCGGTCACGAAACGCGGCCGTGCCGTGGTGCTCCTCGAGCATCGCCGACGCCGAGCCGAGCATGTCGACGATCCCCGGCAACGAGGTCGATGGCGCGTCACCCTCCAGGACTGCGGTCGCGCCGATGACGGCAGCGCGCCGTGCACTGGCTCCTGCCAGCAGCTCCTCCTCGTCCGCCAGTCGCTCGTCTTCATCGCTCCCATCGATACCGGCCCCATCGATGTCGTTGAGCTGGTAGCACAGGAGATCGACCTCGCGGGCGCGTGTCCGCATGTCCCCGCCGAGGCTCGACAGCTCGACCTCCAGCTCGTGCAGCAAGGACCGGGCGGCGGCCAGCCCGGACAGGTCGGCGCCCCCGAACGTGTCCAGCGCTCGCCGTTGGGCACCGGGGTCGAGCAGCGCCTGGTGCGCGTGCTGCCCGTGGACTTCGACGAGACCGCTGCCGACGGTAGCCAGGGTCGAGACCGGGACCATCCTGCCGTCCACCCATGCCCGAGAACGTCCCTGTGCAGGGACCGCCCGGGCCAAGATCACCTCGTCGTCACCCGAGACGAACCGTCCTTCGACCAGCGTCTGATCGGCCCCGGGCCGCACCAGCCGCTGGTCCGCCCGCCCCCCGAGGAGCAGCACGAGGGCATCCACCAGAAGGGTCTTGCCCGCGCCGGTCTCGCCGGTGAGGGCTGTCGCACCGGAGCCGAGCTCGACCACGACATCGTCGATCACCCCGAGGTCCTTCACCCGCAGCTCCACGAGCACCCGGAAGCCTCAGCGATCTGCCAGATGGAAGCGTGTCTTCAAGATCGCGTGGAAGTTGCGTTCGCCGAAGGTGACCATGCGGGCGCAACGCTCGCCGGTCCGGCAGGTGATGGCGTCTCCGGGCCGCAGGACGCCGGCGGACATCCCGTCGATGACCAGAACGGCCGGCCTGGGGCCTGCGACCTCCAGTCGGACCGGCTCCGCCGGCTCCAGCACCAACGGGCGATCGAAGAGCATGTGCGGCGACACGGGGGTGACGAGGATCGCCCGCAGTGACGGACTGACGATGGGGCCACGGACCGACAGGTTGTAGGCGGTGGAGCCGGTTGGCGTGGCGACGAGGATGCCGTCGGCGGCGTACGTGATGAACGGCCGGCCGGCGATCGACGCGGCGACACGGATCGTATGCCCGGGCACCGTCTTCTCTACCACCGCTTCGTTGAGCGCCAGGTATGCGAGGTCGTCGGAAGGCACGCTCGCCGGGGAGCGCTCCACAGAGATGGTCAGGGTCATCCGCTCCTCGATGGCATAGTCGCCCGCCAAGAACCGGTCCAGAGCGCGGTGGAGACCGGACGGCTCGACCTCGGTCAGGTAGCCCAGGTGGCCCAGGTTGACGCCGAGGACAGGAACATCGTGGGCCGAGGCAAGGGCCACGGTGCGAAGGATCGTGCCGTCGCCGCCGAGACTGACGGCCAGGTCGACGCCGGCCAGCGCCGATCCGGCGTGCTCGGTGATCGGCAGGGCGGCGGGCAACATGCCGTCGGCCACGGCCACTGCAGCAT
>JAJYAB010000358.1 GCA_021779775.1 Actinomycetes bacterium | reverse complement strand
TCGTTCGCGGGCTACCCCCGCGGATATCACTCCCTGGTGGCGTCTCTCATGGAACTCGGATCGGGACGCCCAGCGGGCCTCGACTCCGAGATCGTCGCCTATGCCTACGCCACTCTGGTTGTGATCGGGGCGTGCGTCGTACTTCTGGCTGCCTTTGTCCTGGACGCGCCAGTGCTCTGGCGGCGGCCAGTGCTGCTGGTGCCCGCGGTGGCCACCCTGGTGACCCTCTACCTTCAGCTTGAGGACGCCTCCCAAGTGCCCTTCTACGGCTTCGGCAACTTCCTGGAGGCGGCAGCCTTCGCCGGAGCCGGTGTCCTTGTGGCTGTCCGCTGGACGCGCCGAGAGGACGCCTGGCGGTGGTTCCTTCTGGGCTGTGCGGCTGCTGGGATCGTCGGCACATGGCCGCTGCTCCTGGTCTTCCTCGTGCCGGTGCCGGTGGCGGTCTGGCTGGCCAGACGTCCGTTCGAGCCCGAGGCTCTTCGACGGATGGCTTCTCGCGCCAGCGTCGCACTCGTCCCGGTGGTGCTGGCCGCCGCCGCCCAGCCCCCGGTCACCCAGGCGCTCACGGCCTCAGGTCAGTCGTCTGTCGGTCCGCTCGCGGCCCTCGACCGCTTTCTGCTGCTCGACGGGGCCATAGGGACGAGTTCGCTGGCGTGGCCCGTCGTGTTTCCTCTGGCTGGGGTGGTGGTCCCGCTCGGCCTCACCCTCTACGGACGGCGCTCCCCCGCTCGTAGACGCGCTGCGTTGCTGTGGCTGCCGGGGGCTGTGGCGTTGGGCGCGGCGTTTCTGATGTTGGGGTACGAGGTCGCCCGCGTGGGGTCTCCCCGCTACTACGGCATCAAGGTTCTCTGCGCGGCCACGCTGGTCGCCGGCTCCGTTGCGGTAGTCACCATCGCCAACGCGCTGGACGAGCTACTCAGCCGGCCGACGGGCATCCTCAGCCGCCGGACGCCACCCATGGCGATGAGCGTGGCCGTCGCCTTCATCACCGCAGCCCTGCTGCTGTGCGACGGCGGCCCCGTTCCGCTGGGGCCTCTGCAGGCCTCACCCGGCGGCGCCGCCCGTGCCTACATCACCTCGGCCGGGCCCGATCAGCGGCAGCGACTTTCCTTCGCCATTCGGGCGTCGTGCACGGCCATCTCCCGACGACCGGGCGAGTATTACCTGCTCGTGGCGGGCGCGAACCATGCTGACCTCGTCCGCGCGAACGTCTGGCTCATCACGTGCGGCCTCGACTGGGGATCGCCGGACCATTCTTCGGCCCTGCGAAGCCTGCTGCCGGACACGTCGGAGGATGGGCGCACGGTCATAGACCTCCCTGTCGACACGCGCCGGATCCTGAAGGCGCGGCCCCATGCCAGGGTTCTCGTGGCCACTGCGGACGCGCCGCTGGCCCGCCTGGAGCTGACGTCCGCCGAGGACGGGCGAGTCGTCAAATACTGACCGACCCCGTCCCGCGGCGCAGGCTGTCGACACGATCCGCGATGCCGTGGACAGCTCGTCGAGGCGGGCTCACCGCGCTCACGCACCTCGGCTCGGGGAGTCGGTGCGGATCCCCGGAGGGCACTGTACGCGACCTGTTAGCCTCCGGACATGGGCCACCCCGTGATATCCCTCACCCCCGCTCAGGCTTTCGGGATCCCGGTCGCGCTCGTCGGTGCGGTGTTCCTGGCGATCGGTTCCCAGCTCCAGCAGCACGGTGTCGCCGTTGTCGGAGCCCGAGGACAGGCAGGACACCGGGGCGGACTTCATGTCCGTGAGCTGGTGTCCCTGGCCCGGCGCCCGTCCTGGCTCCTCGGCACGCTTCTTCTCGGCCTCGCGATCATCTTCCAGCTGTTCAGCCTGTATCTGGCCCCGCTCACGGTCGTCCAGCCCCTGGGTGCCGTGGCGCTGGTCATCACCGTTCTGGTGAACGCACGCGTCACCAGGGAGCCCCTTGATCCGCCGTCCCTCCGCGCAGTCCTTCTCTGCGTGGTCGGAGTCGGGGTCTTCGTCGGACTGGCTGCGATGACGACCACCACGGTTCCCATTGAGGACACTCAGCTCGTCATCGTGGTCGCGATCCTGATCGTGGTTCTCGCGATCTTGGGGGCCGGCTTCGCCGTCGCGCGGAGATCACTGCCGCGACTCTTCTACGTGGTCGGCGCGGGAATCCTCTTCGGCTTCGTGGCGACCCTGGCGAAAGTGCTCATCACACGGGTTCAGACCATCGTGCAGACCGGGTTCCACCTGGTGTTCGCAGACTGGCTCACCGTCGTCTGCTTCGTCGGACTGGTCGCGGCCGCCCTCTTGGGCAGCTACTTCGTTCAGACCGCGTACTCCACCGGCTCACCGAGTGTCGTGGTCGCCGGTCTCACCGTCATCGACCCGCTCGTCGGGGTGACGATCGGCATCGTCGTCCTCGGCGAGGCGGCGACGGCGCCGTGGTGGGCCGGCATCGTGTTCGCGCTGGCCGGGCTGGTCGCGGTGTCGGGGGTCTACCGGCTGTCCCTGCGCGGTCCCGGGACCCACGCGCTCGGCGTGCGCTAGGTGTACCCAGCCACCACGTTGGTGGCAGCCGGCTGGTGGGCGGTTGGTCGGCGGGAGCGCGGTGTGGCGTCGTCCCGTGCGTACGGGACGCGGCCGTCGAGGACGTGTCGCCGTCAGTCACCGTGACGTCCTACCGGCCCGGTACTGCGACGAGCATGGCGATCCCCACAACGGCCGCGCTGAGACCCGCCACCTGCAGGGATGCAACCGCTCCTTGAACATGCTCGAGCCGAGAAGCACGAGGACGACGGGGTAGACCGAGGCGAGGACTGCGACGACAAGACTGTCCGAGAGGA
>JAJYAB010000357.1 GCA_021779775.1 Actinomycetes bacterium | reverse complement strand
ATGCACCGGGCTGCCACACTGCGCCGGCTGGTGCTCCGACCGGCGCTTCCCGGTGTCGCCACCGGGCTCATCGTCGGGTTGGCGATCGCCTTGGGAGAGACCGCGCCGCTGCTCTACACGGCCGGATGGAGCGCCCAGCTGCCGACGGCGCACCTGACGCATGCACCAGTCGGCTACCTGCCGTACGCCGTGTACGAATTCTTCCAGCAGCCGTCCCCGTCGTTGCAGCAGCTGTCCCATCTGGCCGCCTTCCTGCTCGTCGTGCTGGTCGTCATGTTGATCGCCGCATCGCGCCTGGTGGTGGCCATGACGCAGCGTCACGCTCCCGAGCGGACCCATCGCACAGGGCGCAGCGGTCGGCGGTGATGGTGATGTCCCGAGCCGCCGGCTGGCCCGGCTCGGCGACCGGCGGCGACCGGCCGCACATTCTGGCCGTCGAGGACGATGACGCCTATCGCGACGCGCTGCAGGTCGGCCTAGCCAAGGAAGGGTTCGACGTCGAGGTGGCGGCCGACGGCGCCGACGGACTGCGCCGGTTCACGGCTCGCCGTCCTGACCTGGTGCTGCTCGACCTCATGCTCCCCGGCATGAGCGGGACCGAGGTGTGCCGCCAGATGCGGCGGATCGCCCCGGTGCCCGTGATCATGGTTACGGCCCGCACCAGCGAGGTGGACGTCGTGCTCGGGCTCGAGCTGGGTGCGGCCGACTACGTGACGAAGCCGTACCACTTGCGCGAGCTGGTGGCCCGGATGCAGGCGGTGCTCCGGCGCGTGGCGCCGCCGCCGGCGCTCGCCGGCCCCCGACCGCCGCGGCAGGAGGCGGGCGCCGATGTCGTCGAGGCGGGACTGGTCCGTGTCGACTTTGCCCGGCGTCAGGTGACGGTGGCGGGTGCCGACGTCCACGTGTCGCGCCGCGAGTTCGACCTCCTCGCCCTGCTGTTGCACCCTCCCGGGATGGTACGCACCCGTGAGGAGCTGATCGACCTCTTGTGGTCGGGACGCGACCTGACCGACACCCGGACCCTCGACACCCATGTGCGACGCCTTCGGGTCAAGCTCGCCGTCGATCCGGGCGAGCCGTCACACCTCGTCACGGTCCGGGGCGTCGGGTTCCGCTTCGACGTCGAAGGTCAACTGCCGTCGGGTGGGCCTTCAGCTCCATCCGGCGGATGTTGAGTTGCGTCCGAACGCCACATCGGCTGGCGGACTCGGTCGTAGAGCACGTCGCGCTGTTCGCCGCGCAGGGCGGCGAACACGTGGGCGCCCCAGCGCTCGACGCCGGCGAGGGGATGCGGAAGCGCGTCGGGAGCGAACCACCCCACGTCGGTGCATTCGAGCGGGTGGGCCGCCAAGTCCCCGCCGGTGGCCCGGCAGTGGAAGACGAGGGAGTACAGCGGGATCCGGGTGAACCCCAGCCGCAGGCCGTCGAGCACGGCGATCAACCGTACCGGCTCGGCCACGATGCCCGTCTCCTCCGCCACCTCTTTCACCACCACCTCGGCTGCCGAGTACCCGACGTCGGCCCACCCGGTGGGATACAGCCAGACGCCCGAGTCGGCCCGCCGCACCAGCAGCAGCTCGCCGCGGTCGTTGCCGACCGCGGCACCGACCGCCACCTTCGGCGTCACGTACCCCGGGATGCCGGGAACCACCGATCCCATCCATTCCTGCACCAGGCCGGTCCCGTCATCGGGAATGTCGTCGCGCTCTGCTGCGGCGACCTTGATGTCGGCTGCCACGTGGAGCACCTCCTCGAAGCGCTCACGCTCGTAGAGGCTTTCGGTGAACCCCAGGCCGGTGCGGGCGATGGCGGCCAGGGTCTCGCTCCACCGCAGGAGCTGGCGCGTGGGGACAGGGCGGTCCACGTCCACTGACGCTAGCGGAGGCAGCGCTGGCCCGGCACCGGCGTGGACGGCACGGGTGCCGCCACCGCGATGCTCCACTGTCCGGCGGGTGCGCCAGAATAGGGAGATGTCCGTGCTGGCCGATTGCCGCCACTACATCATGCAGACCACCGGTCGTGGCGAGAAGGTCGAGCGTTGCCGTGTCGAGGCCAACGGGCACCTGCCCTTCAGCTGCCCGGATGGCTGCGTCTTCTACGAGCAGCGGAAGGTCTCCTCCGCCGGGTGGCACGTGGCCCCTCCGGTCGATGGCGAGCAGCAGTAGGTCACTGGCCGGCTCCTGCTCAACCGGCTTCCTCCTGCGGTACGAGCACGTCGGCGATGGCCGGCCGTGCACGGTGCGCCGCCGTCTCGCCCAGCCCGCCCGCCTCCCAGTACGCCAGCACCTGCTCGGCGTTGGCCCGCCCGGCAGCGAGCAGCGCTTCCGTGCCGGAGAAGTCGTCGTAGCGGGACACCGGCTCCGAATCGACGGTGAAGACCACGACCTCTACACCCTTTGGCAGCCGTTCGAGCTCGCCGATGAAGCGCGTGTGGATCGTGATGAAGAAGGCCGTCAGCACCGCCTCGATCGGCCGCCGGTAGCGGTGCGGGGTGTAGCGTAGCGGCCCGCAGAGCAGCACGAAGATGCGATCGGCGCCGTTGGCGATGGCCCGCCCGATCGGCACGTTGTCCCCGATGCCGCCGTCGATGAACAGCTCGTCCCCGACGGCAACCGGAGGCAGCAGGGAGGGCAGGGCTGCCGATGCCAGCACGGCCTCAGCTGCCGGGCCCTCGGTGAACCAGTGCTGGCGCCCGTCGGTCAGGGAGGTCGCGACCACCTCGATCCGCAGCGCCGCGTCCCGAAGGTCGTGGAACGCGAGCCCCGACTCGATGACGTGCCGCAGGCCATCGTTGGTGTGGACCGAGTCACGCTGTTGGAGGAACCGCCACGGAGCGGGGATCCGGC
>JAJYAB010000356.1 GCA_021779775.1 Actinomycetes bacterium | reverse complement strand
GATCTGCGTCTCGGCAAACACCGGATAGCGCATGTCGCGCTCAGCCATGGTGCGCAGCACCACCGGTTGGCCGGTCCGTACCGCCTCGCTGGCCGGGGTGTCGGCCGACAAGGGGAAGCGCTCCCACCGCATCTCGACCTGCTGGTCGTACCCGAAGCTGTCGGCCACCTCCACCGTCTCGTTGTCATCGCCCAGCAGGCAGACGGCAGCGCTCGAGGCGCCGAGGGCCCGAGCTGCCCGACCGACGAGGATGGCGGTCAACGAGCGGGTGGTCGCCGCCCCGGCCATCTCCTGTGCCAACTCGTCGATCAACCGGTGCCGCATGTCGGCCCGGGAGCCGGCAGCGGCGGTCGTCGCGTGCTTAGCGGGTAGCACGGGGAAGGGACAGGCGCGCGGTGGCGACCCGCCGATCTGGCGTTCGACTTCCGCGATGTACCAGGCCCGGTAGGCGAGGACCTCGTCCTCGACCGGAGGTGAGAGCAGCAGCCCGAGGCGCGTGGGAACGGTCAGATCGTCGGCGACCTCGCCGAGGTGCCGCAGGGCACGGGCATCTTCTGCGGTCATCAACATGCTCAGGTCGAACAGGCGGTCGCCGCGCTGCAGGGCGTGGCGGACGGCGTCACGCCGGGCACCTTGGCGGGAGTCTGGCTCCACGGCCAGCCTGGCGAGATCGGCCAGGGCCGCAAGCATGGCTGCAGGGGCGCCCGCGGGAGGAGCTCCGGCCAGGAGCGCCGCCTCGCGCTGGAGCGCGTCGATCTGCAGCTGGCCGGCCAATGCCAGGCGTACCGGCATGGCGATCATGCGGACCGGTCGGGCGGAGCTGGCCGCCGGCCGTGGCCGCTCTCCAGGAAGCTCGGCGACCTCGGCGGCGGTCCCGGTCCCGACCGCTGCCCAGACCGTCTTCCCTTCGGCGCCGCCGGCCGTCGTGTCGATGCCCCAGGCATCGGCCAGGCCGGCCACCATGCGCAGCCCTCGGCCCGTCGCTGCCGTCTGTTCGAGCAGGCGCTCCAGGGCTTGGAGGCTGTCCTCCTCGTCGAGAATGCCGCCAGGCTCCTCGTCGGGAAGGCCGTGGGGGGGTCGGACGGGGCGCGAGCTGCGGTCGTGCACGGCGATCCGGATGCCCGGGCCACTGCGGGCTACCAGCACCTCGAACGGCGTGGACGCATGGAGCACGGCGTTCGAGGCGAGCTCGGACACCACGCTCAGCGCGTCGTCGAGCAGCGAGCCGAGGTTCCACGATTGGATGATCTCTCCGACGAAGGCGCGGGCGGCGCGCACGCTGGCCAGATCAGGGCCGAGGGAACGCCGGGCCGATTGCCTGCTGCCCATCGTGTCCACGCCAAGAATCTAGGGAACCTGCACCAGGACTGTGGGAATGGTGCGTCCGGGCGCCGGACCGGGGAGGGTTCTTGGGGTACGGCTCGGGCCCGGGCCACCTTCCCTCGGGGGGGATCCGGTCCATCTCCGGTGGCAGCTTCCGCACCGGACGGCCATGCTGGTGCGGTAGTCGCCTGACGCGGTCCACGATCCGGAGGCCAACATGATCGAGGCTCGCGACCTCTGCAAGCGCTACGGCGGGACCACCGCTGTGGACAGCTTGTCCTTCGACGTGCGACCGGGACAGGTGACCGGGTTCCTGGGTCCGAACGGGTCGGGCAAGTCGACCACCATGCGCATGATCATGGGGCTCGACCGGCCCACCTCGGGGACGGTCACCGTGAACGGCCGGCTGTACCGGGACCTCGACGTTCCGCTGCGCGAGGTCGGGGCCCTCCTCGAGGCCAAGGCCATCCATCCCGGCAGGAGCGCCTACAACCACCTGTGGGCGTTGGCCCAGGCCAACCGGATTCCCCGCACCCGGGTCGACCAGGTGCTGGAGATGGTGGGTCTGACTGCTGTGGCCCGCCAGCGGGCCGGCAAGTTCTCGCTGGGCATGGGCCAGCGGCTGGGCATCGCAGCGGCCCTGCTCGGAGACCCCGGAGTCCTCCTCTTCGACGAGCCGGTGAACGGCCTCGACCCCGAGGGCATCCGCTGGGTGCGTCACCTGCTGAAGGGTTTAGCAGCCGAAGGCCGCACGGTGTTCGTCTCGAGCCACCTCATGGGTGAGATGGCGCTGACAGCGGACCATCTGGTGGTGGTTGGCCGTGGCCGGCTTATCGCCGACCAATCGGTGTCGGCGCTCGTCGCTCAGGGCTCGCGCCAGTCGGTCCGTGTCCGCAGCCCGCAGGCAGCCGTCCTGGTGGCTGCGCTCGACGAAGCAGGCGCGCTGGTCGAGATGGCGTCCGACGGGGCGGTCGGCGTTCGCGGCTGGTCGGCTGCCGATATCGGGGACCTGGCGGCGCGCCTCGGTGTGGTCCTGCACGAGCTGTCGCCGCAGACCGCATCATTGGAGGAGGCGTTCATGGAGCTGACCCGCGACAGCGTCGAGTTCCGAGGGGAAGCGGTGGCAGCGTCGCCGGCCGCTCCCGGTCAGGCCGGGGGGGTGCAGCGCTGATGGCTGCCGTCCCGACCGGCCGGCCCGCCGGGGCGACCCGCGGCGGTCGGGGCTCCGTCGGCATCGGCGCGGTGGTCCGTTCCGAGTGGACCAAGTTCCGAAGTGTCCGGTCCACGACGGTCAGCCTGCTGGTCATGGTGGTGCTCATCGTCGGCCTCGGCGCCCTCTCCACGGCGCTCACCACCGCCAACTGGTCGAGCACGGGCCCGGCGGACCGGCTGACGTTCGACCCGACCAACCGGTCGCTGGTGGGCATCTTGTTCGGCCAGCTCGCCATCGGTGTGCTCGGTGTGCTCGTGATCAGCGCCGAGTATGGGACCGGCACGATCCGGGCCACGTTTGCCGCGGTGCCGCGCCGTC
>JAJYAB010000355.1 GCA_021779775.1 Actinomycetes bacterium | reverse complement strand
GTCTTTGGTCGCTTCTGCTCAGGCATGGTTCCTCCCTTCGTGGTTGCCGACATCAGTTCCGGTGAGAGTGGCGCGCAGCGAGGACGCGATGACGATCGCCGCTGCCCATCCGCCTTCGTGGGTCAACGAGACGTGCCACGTCGTGATCCGACGTCGCTTGGCGATGCTGAGCGCAGTCCGGTGGAGTTCCACCCTCGGGGCCCCGGATGGCTCGGTGACGATCTCCACGTCGCGGGGGTCGAGATCGCCGATGCCTCGTTGGAGAACCTTCATGACGGCCTCTTTCGCCGCCCACTTCCCGGCTAGCCCTTCCGCTTGATTGTTGGCGTCTCGCTGTTCCCGGGTAGTCCAGGCCGCGTCAAGGAATACATCGCCGCCGGCTTGGATGAGTAGGCGGAGCGGTTCGACCTCCACCAGGTCGATGCCTGCTCCCGCCGCTTGGTCGACGAGGTCCACGCTGGCACTCCAGGCTGACCGCAGGGCGCGCTTCGGCGACACGGCGGTCACCGGTGAACTCCAACGGTGACGGGCTCGTCCGATTCGAAGGCCGCCCGGGCATCTCGGGCCAGCTTGAGTGCGCGGGCCCGGCCTTGGGTGTCCGCCAGGGTGGCGTGGACCACGAGTTCGCCGAGTTCATGGCCGGTCTGCTGGCAGAGGAACTGCATCAGCCACGACAATCCGAGCAGGTTTCCGTACGCCTTGTGAAACAGGTATTGGTGTCGGTATACGGCCGTCGCGTGCAGGCGACCCTGGTACAACGTCAGATCGACGTGAGTCAGGCAGGGGAAGCTTCGGATGCGTCGGTCGGCGGCTGCGTAGACCTGCAGCCCGCGAAGGTCCTCCTCGTCGGTGAGCGCGTCGGCCGCCACGTCCATGTCGAGCGCATTATGGGTGCGACGGCCGGCCAGCTGTTCGCCGCGGAGTCGCTCGATCCTGGCCGCCAGCTGGTTTATCCCTCCCGCTTCTTTGCCGGGCCATGAGATCATGCGAGAGAAGTAGGTGCCGCTCTTGTTCGCGTTGACCGTGCGCAACAACGGCAACATGCCCGTGTACGCCTCGTAGAGCGTTTCGGCGGCGGCGTCGAGCAGCGCGCACTCCGCTGCCGGCAGCTCGGGTGACCAGTCCCGTTCCGGATCGGGGTACAGCGAGGCAGGGAAGATGGTCTCTGCCACCGTGTCGACCGATTGGGCGCCAGCCGCGTCGAGCGCGTTGTCCAAGACGCGTCGGATCGAAGCGATCTCGGTTCCGGGCTCGGTCACGGTCGAGACCACGTGGACTGCTCGGCCGCCGTCGGTCTCGGCGGTTCGCTCCAGAGAGAGCAGCCAGGCCTCGCTGACCGAAGCCGCTGCGGGCAAGAGCTCGCTCATGAGGCCAACGGCCCTGCCGGGACCGAGTGCAGCGTCCGATGAACGAGTCGGGCCACGCCGCCCATGCTTCGCAGGTCGACCTTGTTGACCTGCGACAACTTGACAAGCTTTGGTCGGCCGACCGACGTCCCGACCTGGTTGATCAGGAAGACGGCGATCAGGCTCGGGATTTTCGGTGAACCGTCGTCCGCCATCTCGGTGAGTCGCCGATTCGGCTGTGCCGCTCGCAGTAGGGCCGTAAGGTCCGCCTCGAGCTGATCAACCGTCCTGGTGGCCACGCCCACAAGGACGGCCGCTCCCCCCGGAGCGCTTCCTGGCGGCGGTGGCGGTGGTGGAGCCACGGAAGGGATGTCGGTCTTCACGACATCTAGTGTCGGATATTCTGACGTCCTTGTCAAGAGATGCGTTATGCCGGCGTCGCGGCTTGTGCAGGCGTGTCACCGCTGGCCGGCCCGACGAGTCCGATCGGACGAGGCTTGTGCGGGGTCCGGTTGGGCGGCCGGTCGCAGCGCGGTGACGGTCGCTTGATCGTCGCTCGTCGATGCAGCCAGGTCGGGGTCGCGCCTGGCCATCCAGGCGCGGAGGCTGGGGGCGGTGAGCTGGGCCGTGCGCCGGCCGGGAACTTGGTCGAGGACGCCGGCCCGGACGAGGTCCATGAGCGCTCGGGGGGTCTCACCGGTGAAGCGGGCGACTTCGGCGACGGGCACGGCGGCGGCGGGCTGGGCGGTGCGGCGCTTGGCTTCGTGGTGGGCGATCCAATACTGCTTGACCGAGGCGCGGGTGACGAAGCGCAGCCCGCTGCTGTCGGTCTCGGGGTCGACGTCGAGATCGCCTCGCTCCGCCAAGATCCGCACGGTGCTGGCCGCCAGATGGAGCTGGACGGCTGCGGCAGGGAGCTTCATGGACCGGCCGTACAGCGCCTGGATGCGCTCCACCTCGGCCCGCAGTGCGTCGGCGGCATCGGGGGTGACCTCGTAGACGCGGCTGGTCGGGTGCTGCTCCAGGTCGAGGTCGAGGCGACGGATCATGTTGTAGGCCTCGTGGTAGCGGAGGCCGAGTTGCTCGGCGAGGTCGGGCAGCAAGATGCGCTGGACGAGGCGGTCCCGGTGCGCCCACACGGTGCTGAGCCGGGCGTAGCGGCGGGGCACGCCCTGGGCGTCGGGCGTGACGAGGGTGGGCAGGGTGCCGTCGGACATCCACCGACGGGCGGTGGTCCTGGCGATGTCGAGTTCGGAGGCGACCCGCTCGGCGTCGCACAAAGGATCGTCCGCGGTGCCGGGATTGACCAGCCAGCCAGTGGTGACCAGCGTCGCGTTGACCTCCTCGGCCCGGTCCCGTAGCGGGTTGTGCTTGCCCCAGGCCACCTTGCGGGTAGTCGGGGTGAGCAGGGTACCGATGCTGGCGGTGACCTTGTCGTCGAGGACGGCAGCCACCTTGACCAGCGGGGCGATCTCGGGGTGGTCGAGGGTGTAGATCCGACCGAACACGT
>JAJYAB010000354.1 GCA_021779775.1 Actinomycetes bacterium | reverse complement strand
CCGCCACGAGCACCCGGGCGAGGTAGTCGTCGCGCTCGGGGGCGCGGGTGGCGACCATCTGCTCGATCGATGCGTACCGCTTCGGATGCAGCGTGGCGAACGCCAGGTCCTCCAGCTGCCACTTCAGCTCCTGTATCCCCAGTCGATGCGCCAGGGGAGCGTAGATGTCGAGCGTCTCCTGGGCGGTCCGGCGTTGCTTCCACTCCGGCATGATGGCCAGCGTCCGCATGTTATGGAGCCGATCGGCCAGCTTGATCACCAGGACGCGCCAGTCGCTGGCCATGGCAACCAGCATCTTGCGAACGGTCGCCGCCTGCTGCGCCTCCTTCGAGTCGAATTGCAGGCGGTCGAGCTTGGTCACCCCGTCGACGATCGTCGCCACCTCGGCACCGAACCCCTCAGCGAGCTCCCCAACCGTCGAGCCGGTGTCCTCGACGGCGTCGTGCAGGAGGGCTGCCGCCACCGACCGGGCATCGAGGCCCAGTTCGGCCACCACGGCAGCCACCGCCACCGGATGCGTCACGTACGGCTCACCGGTCTTACGGGTCTGCCCGCGGTGTGCAGATTCGGCCGCACGGCCGGCCCGCACGATCAGGTCTCGGTCGGCGGCCGGGGCGCCGGAGCTGTGCATGTCGAACGCGGCGAGCACGGGGGCCAGCAGGTCGCCGAGAACCGCCGGCCGGCGACACGGTGCAGCCAGGCGTTCGACGGTAACCACCCTCTCACGGTACCCGGCCCAGCCCGTGGAGTCACCGGCGTCAGCTGCCGCCACGCTCCGGACCCCGATGGGCGTTAGCGGCGCCGGCCGCCTTTCTTGTTGGACTTCTTCCGTGGCAGGGGCCGGCGGGCGGGCTGTGGACTCGGGCGCCTGGCGGGCGCCTGAGGACGCGACGGGCTCCCGTTGGCTCCCGCATCGGCCACGTCAGCGACCCCGGCGGCGCCGTCGACCACGGCATCGTCGACCACGGCGCCACTGGCTGCACCGGGACGGATGATCTGGCCCGGGCGCTTCGAGGATGTGCCCCGCGCCGCCCCGGACCGCCGCTGGGAGGAGGGGCCGGCTCCGCTGGCGCTCTGGAGCGCCGCCGCCCGGGGGGTCAGCAGTGTGCCCCGCTCGGCACGCGCGTCGAGCTTGGCACGGATGCTCTGGTACCGGGGCTCGTGCTCTTTCATCGACGACAGCAGTGGCGACGCGATGAAGATCGACGAGTACGCCCCCGACAGCAGCCCGATGAGGAGGGCGAACCCGAAGTACTGCAGCGTGGTGGCACCCAGGATCTCGGCACCGACCACCAGGACCGACAGGACGGGCAGGATGGCCACCAGGGAGGTGTTGATGGACCGTGCCAGGGTCTGGTTCATCGACAGGTTGACCACGTCCTGGTACGTCATGCGGCCCGACGCCCCGAACCCCTTCGTGTTGTCCCGGACCCGGTCGAACACGACCACCGTGTCGTACAGCGAGTACCCGAGGATCGTCAGCACGGCGACGACGGTGTCGGGCGTCACCTGCAAGCCGACCAACGAGTAGACACCGGCCACCACCAGCAGGTCGTGGAGCACAGCGACCAGGGCGGCGACGGCCATCTTCCACTCGAAGCGCAGCGAGATGTACGCCACCACCACCACGAAGAAGACGATCACCGCGATGACGGCCTTCTTCGTGATCTCGCTGCCCCAGGTCGGGCCGACCTCGTTGACGTTGTTGCGGGCGTCGGCAGCCGACGAGTGGGTAACCCGGGCGAGGGTGTCGGCCACCGTGTTCTCGACTGCCTGCCGGACGGTCGGAGTGTCGTGGTTGAGGTTGGCCTGCACCTCGATGGACGTGTGGCTCCCGGTCCCGAGCACCTGCACCAGCGACGGCGTGACGCCTGCCCCCTGCACCGCCGACGTCGCCTGGCTTGCCGTGACGCCGTGCGCCGGCACCTGCCACGAGGTGCCGCCTTTGAAGTCGATGCCGAGGTCGAACCCGCGCGTGCCGAGCGACACGAGCCCGGCCACCACGACGATCCCCGACAGCAGGTACCACCACCGGCGCCGGCCGACGAAGTCGAATGCCGTCTCCCCCCGGTACAGCCGGACGAAGGGGTTCGGACGCTGCACGTCCGGGTCCGCGCCCGTGTCGAGGGTGGTCACGAGCCATCCCCGGAGCCCATGGCCAACCCGCGGGCGATACCGATGAACCTGGCCTCGGTGACCGCTCGGCTCCTGCCGAGCAGGGTCACCAGGGGACGGGTGAAGAAGTAGGTGGTGGCGATGTCGAGGATCGTCGACAGCCCGAGGAAGAAGGCGAAGCCGCGTACCGTACCCACCGCCACCAGGTAGAGCACCACCGCGGCAGCCAACGACACCATGTCGGCGGCCAGTACCGTCCGGAACGCCCCGCTGAAGCTCCGCCCGACGCTGGTCCGAACCGACCGCCCGGCACGCGCCTCGTCCTTCAGGCGCTCGAAATAGACGATGTAGGAGTCGACGGTGATGCCGATCGACACGATCAGCCCGGTGACCCCGGCGAGGTCGAGGGTGAGGTTCATCCCCGAATGACCCAGTGCCGACACGATGGCCCATAGCAGCGCGGCGGTGAGAAGCAGTCCCGACACCACCACGATGCCGAGCGCCCGGTAGTAGGCGATGGTGTAGAGCAGCACCAGGACCAGGCCGCCGATCCCGGCAGCCAACCCGGCTACCAGCGAGCTCGACCCGAGCGTGGCCGACACCTGTCGCTTGTCGACCTGCGTCAGGCTGACGGGGAGCGAACCGTACGACAAGAGCTGGGCGAGGCTCTTGGCGGACGACTCGGTGAACTGGCCGCTGATCTCGATGTGCCCGTTAAAGGGGGTGAAGCTCGACTGGCCCGCA
>JAJYAB010000353.1 GCA_021779775.1 Actinomycetes bacterium | reverse complement strand
CACGATCCGAGCGACCCGGCATGGCCCGACCGCGACCGCTTCGTCCTGTCGTGCGGCCACGCATCGATCCTGCTCTACGCCATGCTCTACCTGACCGGGTACGGCCTGACGCTCGACGACATCCGCCAGTTCCGCCAATGGGGATCGAGGACGCCGGGGCATCCCGAGGTGCACCACACCACCGGCGTCGAGGTGACGACGGGCCCGCTCGGCCAGGGGTTCGCCAACGGGGTCGGCCTTGGCCTGGCCGAGCGCCTGCTGCGGTCACGCTACGGCCCCGACCTCGTCGACCATCACACGTTCGTCGTGTGCTCCGACGGCGACCTGATGGAAGGCGTCAGCCACGAGGCGGCATCGCTGGCCGGGCACCTCGGGCTGGGTCGCCTGGTGTACGTGTACGACGACAACCACATCACCATCGACGGGCCCACCGAGCTGGCCTACACCGACCAGGTCCCGGAGCGGTTCGCCGCCTACGGCTGGCACGTCGAGGCCCTCGGCGAGGTGGCCAACGACACTGCGGTGCTCGAAGCGGCGGTGCGCCGGGCCATGGCGGTGGAGGACAAGCCGTCCCTGCTCGTCTTGCGCAGCCACATCGGTTGGCCCTCACCGGCGTTCACCGACACGGCGAAAGCCCACGGGTCGCCCTTCGGCGCCGACGAGGTCCGCAAGGTGAAGGAGATCCTCGGGCTGCCCCCCGACGAGGCATTCTGGGCTCCCGGCGAGGTGGTGGACCTCTACCGGCGTTGCATCCCTCGCGGGCAGGCGCTGCGCGGCGAGTGGCAGCGACGGTTCGACGCCTGGACGGGCGACAAGACCGCATGGGCGGCCGCCCAGGCCGGACACGGGGTGCCCGGCTGGGAGGCCAAGCTGCCCACGTTCGAGATGGGCACCGAGCTGGCCACCCGACGGGCGATCAACCAGGTCCTCGACGCCACCGCCGGCGTCGTGCCGGGGCTCGTCACGGGCAGCGCCGACCTCACGGAGAACACCGGCGTCGAGCTGGCCGGCGCCCAGGCCCAGTCGCTCGCCGACCAGGGCGGCCTGCAGGTCCACTACGGCATCCGGGAGCACGCCATGGCCGGCGCCATGAACGGCATGGCACTGCACGGCGGGACGCTCCCTGTCGGAGGCACGTTCTTCGTCTTCAGCGACTACATGCGACCCTCGGTCCGCCTCGCCGCGCTGTCCGAGGCACACGTCGTCTACTTCTGGACCCACGACTCCGTCGGGCTCGGCGAGGACGGCCCCACCCACCAGCCGGTAGAGCACCTGGCCGCCCTGCGCGCCATGCCGGGGCTCCGGGTGGTCCGGCCGGCCGACGCCAACGAGTGCGCCCATGCCTGGCGGCTGGCCGTCGACTCCCCCGGACCGACCGCTCTCGTCCTGTCGCGCCAGAGCCTGCCCGTCCTCGACGGCACTGCCGGCGCCTACGACGGGGTGGCACGCGGCGCCTACGTCCTGGCGCGGGCGGAGGGCGACCGCCCCGACGTGACCCTGGTCGCGACCGGCAGCGAGGTCCACATCTGCGTGGAAGCCATGGCGCTCCTCGGCAACGGCGACGGCGGCGTGCCACTGCGCGCCCAGGTCGTCTCGTTCCCCTGTTGGGAGCTGTTCGCCTTGCAGCCCGGCACCTACCAGGCCTCGGTGCTCCCCGACGATGTGCCGACGCTCGCCGTGGAAGCCGCCGCTTCTTTCGGCTGGGACCGGTACGCCGACGACGCCGTGGCGCTCGACCACTTCGGGGCATCGGCCCCAGGAGCAGCCGCCCTGGAGCACTTCGGGTTCACTCCGGCCAACGTGGCCGCCCGGGCACGCCAGCTGGTGTCGACCGCCAGCATCACACGCCAACGGCCCCGGCCCCGGCCGTGAGCGCCGGCACCCTACGCCAGCACCACGGAGGAGGATCTCGATGACCAAGCTGCACGACCTCTACGAGCAGCAGGGCCAAAGCCCGTGGCTCGACAACCTCCGACGTGACTACCTGACGGGAGGCCGCCTGCAGGATCTCGTCGACCAGGGCATCCGGGGGGTCACGTCCAACCCGACCATCTTCGCCAAGGCCATATCGGGGGAAGCCGACTACGACGAGCAATTCTCCGCGCTGCTGGCCGACCACGGCGTGGAGGACGCCTACTGGGAGATGGCGATCACGGACATCGTGGACGCGCTGCGCGTGCTGCGGCCCGTCCACGACGCATCCGGAGGAGTCGACGGCTACGTGTCGTTGGAGGTTGCCCCGGATCTCGCCCACGACACCGATGGGACGATCGCCGCCGCCCGGAACCTCCACGAGCGGATCGACGCGCCGAACCTCTTCGTGAAGATTCCCGCTACAGAAGAGGGAATCCCCGCCATCCGGGCGATGATCGCCGAAGGCCGGTCCGTCAACGTCACCTTGATCTTCAGTCTCGACCGGTACGACGCTGTCATGGAGGCATATTTGGGCGGGCTCGAGGAGTACGCGGCGAGCGGAGACCGCGACCTCTCCACGGTGCGCAGCGTCGCCTCGTTCTTCGTCAGCCGGGTGGACACCGAGGTCGACCGCCGGCTCCGCTCCCTGGCAGCCAACGCCGACGGTGCGCGCCGCAGCGCACTGCTCGGCACCCTTGGCGTCGCCGCGCTGGCCCAGGCCCGCCAGGCGTACCGGCAGTTCGCCGCCACCTTCTCCGGGCCCCGATGGGACGTGCTGGCTGCACGCGGCGCCCAGGTACAGCGCCCCCTGTGGGCCTCGACATCGACCAAGAACCCGGCGTATCCCGATCTCAAGTACGTCGACTCCCTCATCGGGCCGGACACCGTCAACACCATGCCGGACGAGACGGTGACGGCCTTCTTGGACCACGGCCGCCCCGAGCG
>JAJYAB010000352.1 GCA_021779775.1 Actinomycetes bacterium | reverse complement strand
TCGAACTGGCCCGCGAGCACCAGCCGGACCTGGTCCTGCTCGACCTGCACCTGCCGGACATGGGTGGTGTCGACGTGCTCCGTGCATTGCGCAGCGACCCGAGCACGGCGGGGGTGGCGGTGGCCGAGGTGCCGCCCGGCCCGCCCTCCAGCCCGTCGAGCCAGCTCCACGGCCCGGGGGTGGTGGCGATGCTGGCCAAGCCCCTCGACGTGCGCGTGCTGCTCGCCCTGGTGGACGACGTCCGGGCAGCCGCCGGCGGGCAGGCAGCCCGCCGGCGGCTGCCCGGGTCGTAGCGCCGACCGCTCGCCGTCGTTCCAGCCGTCGCTCGCCGGCCTGCAGTGGGCCGAACCGGCACGGGCTCCCACGGTGGCGCTACGGTCGGTGACGTGCAGCCAGCAGCCTACGACGAGTTCGGCATGTTCCACGAGAACGCGGAGGAGTTCGGAATCCCCTACGAGGGACCGCCGACCGTGCACCGCCGGGCCGTGCCGGTCGGCCCGGGGAGGGCGCTGTCGAGCCTGGTGTGGGGGGAAGGCCCGGCCGAGCTGGTGCTCTTGCACGGTGGCGCCCAGAATGCCCACACTTGGGACACCGTGGCACTGGCCATCGGCCGGCCGTTGGTCGCTGTCGATCTTCCTGGCCACGGCCATTCCGACGGCGGCCGGTCCGGGGTGCTCAACATCGCCGACCAAGCCGACGACGTGGCAACGGCGCTCGACCTGCTGGCGCCGTCGGCGGGTGCTGTCGTCGGCATGTCGCTCGGAGGGCTGGCGGCCATCGTCCTGGCGGCCCGCCGCCCCGAGCTGGTCCGGCGGCTCGTGCTGGTGGACATCACCCCCGGGGTGGACGAGGGCAAGGCGTCGGCCATCGCCAGCTTCGTCGGGGGGCCGGAGTCCTTCGCCAGCTTCGACGAGATACTCGCCCGCACCGTGGCCTTCAACCCGACCCGTTCGGAGCAGTCGCTGCGGCGGGGGATCCTCCACAACGCGCTCCAGCGCGAAGACGGCACCTGGGTGTGGCGCTACGCGCGCTTCCACACCGGCCTGGACCGTCCGAGCACCGGAGCGGACCGTCCGAGCACCGGAGCGGACCGTCCGAGCACAGACCTGGCAGCGCTGTGGGAACAGCTTGGAAGCCTGAGCGTCCCCGTCATGCTGGTCCGAGGTACCCGGCCGCAGTCGGTGGTGGACGACGCCGACGAAGCCGAGCTCCTGCGCCGGCTTCCCCATGCCCGCGTCGAGCACCTCGACGCCGGGCACAGCGTGCAGGGCGATCGGCCGGTCGAGCTCGCAGCGCTCCTGGCCGACTTCCTCGCTGACGGCTGACCGGCGCCCCCTTCGCCGCTCGGCACGTGCCTCGGACGGCGGGCAGGGAGGTGCCCGGCGAGGTCCCCGGCCAGGCGTCCCTCCGAAGCTGGACCTGCCACCCGCCCGGGTGCGCGTCCACGAGGGAGAACCACCATGAGCAACGCCACCATGCTGACGGGCAACCTGACCCGTGACCCGGAGATCCGCTACACCCGTGACGGGCAGGCCAACACCACGTTCGGCCTGGCGGTCACCCGACGCTGGCAGGCTCGGGGCACCGACGAGTGGGAGGAAGCCACGTCGTTCTTCGACGTGGTGTGCTGGCGCGACCTGGCAGAGAACGTCGCCCTCAGCCTGGTGAAAGGATGCCGGGCCGTCGTGTGCGGCCGGCTCGAGCAGCACTCGTGGGAGACCGAGTCGGGGGAGCGTCGCAGCCGGGTGGAGCTGACGGCCGACGACGTTGGAGCGTCCCTCCGGTTCGCCACGGCGGAGGTCACCAAGGTGACCCGTCGGAACGGGATCGAGGACGCTGAGCCTGCGCCGGTGGCCGACCGGGACGACATCGTGGCGGCCGGCGCCTGAGCGGCCGGTTCGGGCCCGGTGCGTCTCGGTGCCGGGCCCGAACCCGGTCGAGGTCATACTCGATGTTTTTCTGGAGGCGGAACCCGCCGGAAGGATGGAGGACGATGTCCACACTGACCGATCAGTCCGACCGGGGAGTCGCCGCGCCCGCCGCATGGCCACCCGATCACTGCCGGGTCGCCGGTGCGGTCGTGCTCACCAAGCATGAGGCCTTCGCCGCATGTGAGCTGCTGGCTGCCGGCGAAAGGGTCCTGGTGGGGGCAGGGAGGTCCGACGACGCCCGCCCCCTGGGCCTGCTGTTCGACCTGATCGAGGATCGCCTGATGCAACGTGACCGGTCGATGGCCCCGGTGCCTGCCGCCGGTTATTCGCCGTCGGGCTCGAACTGCAAGGCCAGCGAATTGATGCAGTAGCGCATGCCGGTGGGTTGGGGCCCGTCGGGGAACAGGTGCCCGAGGTGCCCGCCGCACCGGGAGCAGGTCACCTCGGTGCGGTGCATGCCGAGCGAACGGTCTTCCTGCTCGGTCACCACCCCGTTGTCGACCGCCCGCGTGAAGCTCGGCCAGCCGGAGCCGGAGTCGAACTTGTCGTCCGCCCGGAAAAGGGCAGCCCCGCATCCGGCGCAACGGAATTGCCCCGGGTCGTGCACGTCGAGCAGGGCGCCGCTCCACGCCGGCTCGGTGCCCTGCTCACGCAGCACGTGGAAGCGCTCGGGGCTGAGCGTCTCCTTCCACTGGTCCGGTGTCCTGTCGACTTCGGGTCCCATCGGTTCCTCCTACTCGTCGTCCTCGTCCCCGTCCCCGTTCCCATGGGTGGCGTGGCGAGCCTTGGACAGCGCACCCGTCACCGGATCGTTCCCACTGTGCCAGATCCAGGATCCTGTGCCAGATCCAGGATCCTGTGCCAGATCCAGGATCCTGTGCCAGATCCAGGATCCTGTGCCAGATCCAGGATCCTGTGCCAGATCCAG
>JAJYAB010000351.1:890-2860 GCA_021779775.1 Actinomycetes bacterium | reverse complement strand
GGTCAGCTGCTCTTGGACGGTCATGGTGGGGTGTTCCTTCCTTGGGTCTCTCACACACCAAGAGCAGGAACCGGGCCCGCTGATACATCCGTCATGGGCAGATCGCCGGATTGTGTGGCTCCCATGACCCCGGATGCGTCTGACGTAGGCAACCGGATAGGCAACAATCCGGGCTTGTTCGCCTTGTCGGAGGTGGTTTGGGAAGGGATTATGAGTCCCATGCTCTGACCGGCTGAGCTAACGCCCCGCCCTAGTCACAGCCACATGACTAGGGATGATGCCCGCCCGTTGCCAGTCTGTCCTGGGATGTTCTACGACAGGATAGGCAACAAATAGGCAACAGTCGTACGATTCTGTTATCGCACAGGAAGAAGGCTACGGGATGACCGAGCGCAGGGCCGCCAAGGGCCGCGGCACCGTCGTCGCCCTCCCCAACGGCAAGTTCCGGGGGCAAGCAGACTTCGGTATCATCAACGGGAGACGCCAGCGCCCCGTGACGGCGTCCGCGCCGACGGAGAAGGCCGCCAACGCACTCCTGAAAAAGCTGATCGAGAAGGGACCCAACCGGCAGGTCGTCGCGACGCTCACCGTCGGCGAGTGGATGGCCTACTGGCTCGACAACATCGCCACCCAACGACTCCGCGCCGACACCCTCGACGGGTACCGGTCCAAGATCCGCGTCCACATCATCCCCACCATCGGCGACGTCCGGCTCCACCTCCTCACCCCCGAACACCTCGAGCAGCTGTACGCGGGCATGCGCGAGGCGGGGTCGGCGCAGGCCACCATCCGGCAGGTGCACGCCATCATCCGCCGTGCCCTCGTCGTCGCCGAACGCCGCGGCCGGATCGACGAGAACCCCGCCAAGGTCATCGAGCTCGGCGCCGCCCCACCCAACCCGCACCAACAGCACACCACCGACGAGAACCTGAGGATCCTCGACCAGGCCCGCACCATCCGCGAATCAGCCCGCCTCCACGTGGCCCTGTCCGTCGGCCTCCGGCAGTCTGAAGCCCTCGCCCTCGACTGGGACGACATCCACGAAACCGACCCATCCCCGTGGCTGTACGTGCACCGCACCGCGCAGAAGGGCGTCATCTTGGAGGCCACGAAGACCGCCAAGTCTCGCCGCCCCGTCTACCTCTCGCGCGCCACCGCCTCGATCCTCGCCGCCTGGCGGTCCGAGTCGGGCGGGATCGGTCTCGTGTTCCCCGGCCGCGACGGCCACCCACTCACCCCCAAACCCGACGCCCGCGTCTGGCACGAGGCCGAGGACCGCGCCGGCCTCCCCCGCTACCCCCTCCACGGCGCGCGCGGCGCGCTCGTCTCCCACATGTCCGAGCAGGGGGTGCCGCTCGAAGTGGCCGCCGAAATCCTCGGCCACTCATCCACGACCACCACCCGCCGCCACTACCTCGTCATGGGCTCCGCGCAGCAACTGGCCGCCATCCAAGCCCTCGAACGAGGCCGCGCGTAACCCTGTTCGCGTGTCCCCAATCTGGGGGGTCGGCATCATGACTGCCGTAACTGGCACCGTCGAGAAGGTCCATCCTCGATACCCCCCGGGACCTGAATGTCAGCTGAGCGACATATGGTGCCGCCCATGACCACCCCACGCGATCTCACCTACGGGGAAGTCGTCATGGCCGCGAGGACGCTCCGCATCCCTACGTCACAACTGGCCAGACTTCTCAGCCTCGGCGACGAGATCAGCAGCCTGCACCCCCAAAGCCCGCGCAATCTCGATCACCTGCCACCAACGCAGAAGCTTCTTGCCATGGAAGATCTCATTCAGAGTCGAGCCGGCTAGCCCCACCCTTCGGGCGAGTTCCGCCTGGCTGATTCCGAGCGCATCCATCCGCGCACGGATCACGGCGATCAGCGCACGCTCCTCGTCCGTCTGGGACGGCTGCGTTCCACCAGGCACAGTTTCATCCTTCCATGCTTTACCAGCGGTCAGCGACGCCGCC
>JAJYAB010000351.1:0-880 GCA_021779775.1 Actinomycetes bacterium | reverse complement strand
TCGTATGCGAAGGTTTCGCACATGAGAACGACCCCAGCGATCGCCACCGAACTGGTCATCCAGATCAAGGCCGAGATGGCCCGGCAGGGTGTCACCCTGCCCCAGCTGGCCGAGCAGCTCGGAGCCCCCTACAGCACTCTTCGCGACCGTCTCGCCAGCCCCGACGCGCTGCGATACCGCGATCTCCTCAGCATCACCAACGCACTGGACGTCCCACTGTCTACGCTCGCCGCCCGCGCCGAATCTCAGGCGTCACAGAAGGAACGCGCGGCATGACCGCGCTAGCCCTCCGGGGCGAACACTCAACCGACCCCCTGGCCGTGGACAGGGACACCAACACCACGCGTAGCCCCGAGGTTGAGGCGTACCTCGCCCAGGTGCGCGACACGCTTCGCGCCAACGGCCGGCGCATGTCACTGTCCGGGCTGCGCCGGTTGTACTGGCGGTGGCTCGAAACCGCGCAGGCCGACTTCGACTTCGGGCGGTGGGTGCTCGCGTACGCCGACCCGACCGGTGACACCGCGACCGGCCGAGTGTTCCGCGAGCAGATGACCCGGAGGCACCCGTGAGCAGGCAGCCCACGCAGTACGTGTCCGTCCAGTCGATCGCCCGAGACCTCGACGTCACCCCGGACTACGTCCGCAAAGCCATCACAGCCGGCGAACTGCGCGCGGTGAAGATCGGATCGATGCTGCCCTGTCCGTAGACCACCTTGGTTTTGGCCTGGGCGCCCGCGCGGCCCGCGAGGGCCGCACCTGTCAGTGCACTGGCGGCGATCAGCAATTCGCGGCGGCGCGTGGAAACGCGATTCGATTGGGTCATTCTTGTCTCCTCTGGAAAGTGGTTTCTTGTTCAGTCGCCGCGGATGTTATCAAGCGGC
>JAJYAB010000026.1 GCA_021779775.1 Actinomycetes bacterium | reverse complement strand
AGCAAGGGCAGGTAGCGGTCGAGCTCGAACTGGGTGACCTGCGTGGTGTAGGCCGCCCACTCGGCCCGCTTGTTGCGCACGAACCATTCGAACACATGCTCGCCGAGGGTCTCGGCCACCAGCTCGGAGCGTTCCATCAGATCGACCGCGTCGTTCAACGACCCCGGTAGCGCTCGCACTCCCAGACGGCTCAGCTCCTCTGGTGACATGGCGAACAAGTTGGCGGCTGCCTCGGGTGGCAGGTCGTAGCCTTCGGTGATCCCGTGCAGCCCGGCAGCCAGTATGACAGCGAACGTCAGGTACGGGTTGCACGCGGCGTCTGGGGCCCGGTACTCCAACCGGGTGGAGTCGACCTGGCGGACCACTGGCACTCGGACCATGGCCGACCGGTTGTTGCGGGCCCACGACACGTGGACCGGTGCTTCGTACCCGGCTACGAGGCGCTTGTAGGAATTCACCCACTGGTTGGTGACCGCCGTGATCTCCGGGGCGTGGCGCAGCAGCCCTGCAGCGAACCCCTTGGCCACGTCCGACAGACGATAGGGGTCGTCGCCGTCGTAGAAGGCGTTGACCTCGCCCCGGAACAGTGACAGGTGCGTGTGCATCCCTGACCCCTGCACCCCGGCCGACGGCTTCGGCATGAAGCTGGCGTGGACACCAGCGCGGCGCGCCACCTCTTTCACCACCAGTCGCGTGGTCATGACGGTGTCGGCCATGGTGAGCGCGTCGGTGTAGCGGAGATCGATCTCATGCTGGCTCGGGGCGTCTTCGTGCTGTGCGTGCTCGACCGGGATGCCCATCTCCTCCAAGGTCAGCACGCTCTGCTGGCGGAGGGTGCTTGCCGTGTCGCTCGTCGTCAGCTCGAAGTACGACCCGGAGTCGAGGGCTGTCGGGGGCCGGCTGGCGTCCGCACCGGCAAAGTAGAAGTACTCGATCTCCGGTGCGGCGAAGAAGGTGAACCCCGCGGAGCGGGCCCCTTCCAAGGTCCGGCGAAGGGTGTGGCGAGGGCAACCTTCGAAGGGGGTGCCGTCCAGGTTGGAGATGTCGCAGAAGACGCGGGCCACCGGAGTGTCGTCTGGATGCCAGGGGAGCAGCTGGAACGTCTCGGGATCCGGCCGGGCGAGGACATCGCTCTCCTGGACCCGGCTGAAGCCGTCGATGGCCGACCCGTCGAAGGTCATGCCATCCTCCAGCGCGCCGTCGAGCTCGGCTGGCGTGATGCTGAACGTCTTCGGAGTGCCGAGGACGTCGGTGAACCACAGCTGGATGAAGCGGATCTTGCGTTCCTCCACCGTGCGGCGGACGTACTCCTCCTGCTGGTTCACGGGCGAGGCCCCTTCCGACCGTTGTGTTGAGGTCGGAGACCTCAGGAGCCGATGGCAGCCGAGCAGACCGTCTCGGTGATGATACGGCTCACCACATAGGGGTCCATGTTCGCGTTTGGCCGCCGGTCCTCGAGCCAGCCCTTCTTGTCCCGGGCCACCGCCCAGGGGATCCGGATCGAAGCTCCGCGGTCGGAGGTTCCGTAGCTGAAGGTGCTGAAGTGGGCTGTTTCGTGGGCTCCCGTCAGCCGTGACTCGATGCCGACGCCGTAGTTGGCCACATGCTCGTCGACCCGGGTCCCGAGCGCCTCACATCCGGCGATGATGGCGTCCCAGCCGCCATCGCCACGCATGGCCTTGGTCGAGAAGTTCGTGTGGGCACCCGCCCCGTTCCAGTCGCCGGCGATCGGCTTGGGCTCGAGCGTGGCCCACACGTCGAAGTCCTCGGCGATCCGGAACAGCAACCAGCGAGCGACCCACAGCTGGTCCCCGATCAGTGGCGGCGCCAGGATCCCGATCTGGAACTCCCACTGGCCCATCATGACCTCGGCGTTCGTGCCCTCTATGGACAAGCCCGCCTGCATGCAGGCCAACGTGTGACGCTCCACGATCTCGCGGCCGGGCATCTTGTCACCGCCCACTCCGCAGTAGTAGGGGCCCTGCGGCGCCGGGAAGCCGTTCTCGGGCCAGCCAAGCGGGCGGCCGTTCTGTAAGAAGGTGTACTCCTGCTCGACACCGAACCATGGCTCCTGGTCGGCGTACTTGTCGGCTACTGCCACGCAGGCAGCACGGGTGTTGGTGGGGTGCGGGGTCATGTCGGGGAGCAGCACCTCGCACATGACGAGCTTGTCGCCCGGCTGGCGGAGCGGGTCGTCGCACACGAACACCGGCGCCAGCACGCAGTCGGAGCTCGAGCCATCCGCCTGGTTGGTGCTCGACCCGTCGAAGCCCCAGATCCCGGGCTCCTTGCCGTCCCCCACGATCTTGGTCTTGCTCCGCACGAGCGGTGACGGCTTGGTCCCGTCGATCCAGATGTACTCGGCCTGGTAACTCACGCACGCTCCTCTGCTGGCTCGTCGGCTGTTGCCCCGGCTGCGGTGCTTCGCCAAGCATCGCGAGCGCTCAACAGCCTGCCAGTCCGGCATTGCCGTGTCATGTCCGAAAGGTGAACGCCGCGTGAATTCTCCGGCTCGGCTCGTCGTCCACCGTTTTCGCCGGTGCCGGGTGGCTCCGGCGAGCCGCCGGTAGCATCGGTAGGTGCCTGCGCTGCGATTGGCCCTCTGCCAGGTCGACACGGTCGTCGGTGACATCGCCGGCAATGTCCGCAGGGTATGCGACTCGCTTGGCCGGGCCGAGGCGCTCGGTGCCGACCTGGCAGCGTTCCCCGAGCTGGCGATCACTGGCTATCCGCCGGAGGATCTCCTACTGAAGCCGGCGTTCCTCGCTGACGGCGTCGCCGGCCTCCACGTGGTGGCGCAGGCCACCGGCCGATGCGCCGCCTTGGTCGGTTACGTCCACGTGTGCGGTGACGACGTCGGCATTGCCGCCACGGGGGCGGCCGGGCGGGGCAGGGTCAGTCGGGAAGAAGCTGTCCGTGGGGGTCCGCGGCGCTTGCACAACAGCGTGGCCGTCTGTGCCGGTGGCGGCGTCGTCGGCAGGTACGACAAGCGCCGCTTGCCGAATTACGGGGTGTTCGACGAGGAGCGGTGGTTCGCCGCCGGCACCGGTCCTCCGGATCTGTTCGAGGTGGTGGGCATCCGGGTGGGGATATCGGTGTGTGAGGACCTGTGGTTCCCCGACGGGCCGGTGGCCCGCCAAGGCCGTGCCGGCGCCGAGCTGGTCGTCGTCGTCAACGCGTCCCCGTACTCCGTCGGTCGGCCCGCCGACCGGCTCGCGCTGCTGCGTGAGCGGGCCGTGGAGGCGGGCTGCCCGGTCGCCTACGTCAACCAGGTGGGCGGGCAGGACGAGCTGGTGTTCGACGGCGGCTCCATGGTGGTCGACCCCCGGGGGGCGCTGCTGGCGCTCGGCGCCCAGTTCGCCGAGGACATCGTCTTGGTGGACGTGCCGGCATCTGCTGGTGGCCGCATGCCGTCGTGGTTGTCCCATGATCGGTCGGCGGGGGACGCGCTTGCCGTGGTGCCGGTGCCGGCCATCGGGGCGGCAGCGCGGCCTCCACTGCCGGTGACGGCACCGGCGCCGTTGCTCGACGAGGAGGCCGAGGTGTACAGCGCCCTGGTCCTCGGAACGCGGGACTACCTTCGCAAGAACGGATTTGCCGATGCCGTGATCGGGCTGTCCGGCGGCGTCGACTCCTCGCTGGTCGCTGCGGTAGCGGTCGACGCCCTCGGATCCCCCCACGTGCATGGCATCGCCATGCCGTCGCGCTACTCGAGCGATGCCTCGGTGACCGACGCCCGCGAGCTGGCCGAGCGGCTCGACATCGACCTGTCCCTCGTGCCGATCGAGGCGGCGCACCAGGCGTACGCGGCTATGGTCTGTGCCGCATTAGGGGAGGAGCCGTCCGGACTGACCGACGAGAACCTGCAGTCGCGGCTGCGGGGCGTGCTGCTGATGGCGGTGTCGAACGCCAGAGGTTGGATCGTGCTCACCACGGGCAACAAGAGCGAGCTGGCAACCGGCTACTCGACGCTCTACGGCGACTCGGCGGGCGGCTTTGCCGTCATCAAGGACGTGCCCAAGACCCTCGTCTACCGGCTGTGCCGCTACCGTAACCAGCGGCAGGGCGCGGGCGTCATCCCGGAGGCCATCCTCGACAAGCCGCCGTCGGCTGAGCTCCGCCCCGACCAGCGTGACGACCAGAGCCTGCCGCCATACGAGATCCTCGACCCGGTGCTGGCCGGGTTGGTGGAGGACGACCGGTCGGTGGCTGACCTGGTGGCTGCCGGGTACGATGCCGGGGTGGTCGCCCGGGTCGCTCGCCTCGTTGACCTGGCAGAGTACAAGCGCCGGCAGTCGCCACCGGGGGTCCGGATCTCCGCCCGAGCGTTCGGCAAGGACCGGCGGATGCCGATCACCAATCGCTACCGTGCAGGCGTGCCCGTTGCCGTCCCCGGGGCCACCAGCCAGACTGGCGTGCAGCCGCCGGCACCCGAGCAACCCCGGCCATGAGGGGCGACGCCAGGCTTCTCGGCCTGGCCGGCTCCCTCGAAGCTGGTGCCGCCCTCCACAGGCCTGCTGCCCTTGGTCTGCACGCCTCCGCCGTCCTGATCGGCGGCTACCGGTGGGTGGAGCAGCGGCTGTTCGAGGTGGTCGGACGGTGGGTGGCCGACGAGCTCTTGCCTGATGCCAGGGTGTTCTTCGACGTGCAGAGCCAGCAGCACGCATGGCACGCCGAGCTCTTCGAGGCCCGCCTACCCGTGCTCGATGGCGTCGACCTCGACCTGCTCACCGTGGTGCCGTCCGCCGGCGTGGGCCGGCTCTTCGAGACCCTGGGCACCGGCGTGCCAGACACGGCTGCACCGGAAGTGAGCGCCCTGCTGCGACTGGTCGGGCTTGGCCGGGTGGTCCTGCCTCGGCTCGTCGCGGGCTACACGCTGCACCTTCGCCGGTGCAACCCGACGGCCGACGCTTCCGCCATGCGCGCTGTTCGCTTGGTTCGACGCGATGCGTTCGAAGCCTGGCAGACGGCCGAGCTCATGGTCCAGATCTTGGCTACCACGCCCGATGCGCTGGCGGCGGCCACCGAGCGGCAGCACTCGCTGGAGATGCTCGTCGCCGAGGGGCCGGGGCTCGTGCCATGGCCGGCGTCGTCGTCGGGCATGGATCACCACCCACCGGCATGAACCGCCGTTGACCAGGGAATATCTCCTTCGGCCTTGACGACGCCGGTACACTTGGTCTTCAGACGGGCAATGCTCGACCACCGGATCGGGCGTTCTCGACGAAGGGGTGGGAAGGTTGGCGAAGGAGCGCACCGAGCGCGATGAGGAGGACCTCGTCCGCTTGTATCTCATCGACATCGGCCAGTACCCGCTCCTGACCAAGGATGACGAGGTCCGCTTGGCCCAGGCCATCGAGGCGGGCCAGCAGGCCGCCCAGGATCTGGCTGGCGGGCCCAAGGAGATCACCGCGGCGCGTCGGCGTGAGCTCCGCCGGGCGGTGGCCTGCGGTGGTCAGGCGGAGCGGACCTTCGTCCAGTCCAACCTGCGGCTCGTGGTGTCGATCGCCAAGAAGTACCAGGCTTCCGGATTGCCGCTGCTCGACCTCATCCAGGAAGGCAACCTCGGCTTGATGCACGCGGTGGAGAAGTTCGACTGGCGCAAGGGCTTCAAGTTCTCCACCTACGCCACGTGGTGGATCCGGCAGGCCATTACGCGAGGCATCGCCAACACGGGTCGGACGATCCGGTTGCCGGTGCATGCCGGCGACACGCTCGCTCGGGTGCAAAAGGCACAGTCCCGACTGGAGTTGAAGTACGGTCGACCGGCGACGCTGGCCGAGTTGTCCGCCGAGGTGGAGCTTCCCGAAGACAAGCTTGTCGAGGCGCTCCAGTTCCGGTCCGAGCCGTTGTCCCTGTCCGAGCCGCTGCGCGAAGACGGCGACGCAGAGCTTGGCGACGTCGTCGAAGACCGTGGAGCGGACTCGCCGTTCGACGTGACCGTCACATCCCTCCTGCCCGATGAGATCGGTCGCCTGCTGTCACCGCTCGACGACCGCGAGCGTGAGATCCTCCGGCTGCGCTTCGGGCTCGATCGGGGGGAGCCCCGCACCCTCGAGGAAGTGGGGGAGCACTTTAAGCTGACACGCGAGCGGATCCGCCAGATCGAAGCCCGAGCCATGTCGAAGCTCCGGCACCCATCGTCCGACACGGGCGCGCGCGACCTGTTGACGGTGTAGGGCTGTTCATGGTGTAGGTGTCCTGTCGACGGTGCAGAGGTCCCCGGCCGCTTGGGCGGTTGGCAGGACCGGCCGATAGGATCGTTGACCATGAAGAAACTGCTCGTCCTCGCCGTCCTCGTCGGTCTCGGCCTGGTGGCCGCCAGACGCCTGCGTAGCGACTGACCCACATGGCTCGGAGCCTCGACGATGCTCAGGTCCGACCCAGCCGGTGCCCATAGCGCCAACCCATTACCGCCGTACCGGTGGCGGTTATCGCTATGGCTGTGAACGCGGCGGCCCTGGGCAGGCTAGGGGCCGGCACCCGGTCGCGTAGCCGGACCGGGCGGCTGAACCGTGCCGACTCCCACCCGCGCTGACGAGCGAGCCGCGCCAGCACGCGATCGGCGTTGACGACCACCGGATGCCCGACCGTCTCGAGCATCGGTGTGTCGGTGTACGAGTCGCTGTAGGCGAACGACCCCGAGAGGTCGAGGTCGTCGCGCTCTGCGAGGCTCTGGATCGCCTCGGCCTTGAACGGTCCGTAGGCGTAGAAGGCCATCTCTCCCGTGTAACGCCCCTCGTCGTCCACCACGGCCCGGCTGGCCACCGATCCGTCGGCACCCAGGTACTCGGCCAGTGGAGTCACGATCTCCTCGGGGGAAGCAGACACCAGATAGACCCGACGGCCGGCAGCATGATGCTGCTCGATCAGGTCGAGCGCCTCGGCGTAGATGATCGGCTCCACCACCCGGTCGAGCGTTTCCCGGACGATGCGCGACACCTCGAGGTGGTCCCACCCGCGGGTGAGCAGCAGCACCGACTCGCGGATCTTGTCGACCTTCTCCTCGCTGGCTCCCAGGAAGAGGTAGACGAACTGTGAGGCCAGCGCCCGGACCATGGCCCCCCGGGAGATCAGCCCTCCCTCGTAGAACGGGCGCCCGAACGCTACGATGGAGGCACGGGCGATGACGGTCTTGTCGAGATCGAAGAACGCCGCCTCCACGACCGGCAGTCTACGGGCGGTGCCGGCGATCCAACGGTCGGGCGGGCCCAGGCGCTCTCGGTCAGTCCCCGACCAACAGGTCGTGCACGGCGTCTTCTGCCGTGCCGGTGACGAGCAGCAGCACCTCGTCACCGGCACCGAGGACCGTGTCTCCACGGGGCACCACCAGGTGGTCCTGGCGGACCACGGCGACCACCGTGGCGTCGCGAGGGATCCCCAGATCGGCGACTGACCTTCCGGCGGCTGGCGACGTCTCCGCCAGCGTCACTTCGACGAGGTGGGCGTTGCCTCCCTCGAACTGCAGCAGCCTGACGAGCGACCCGACGGACACGGCCTCTTCCACCAGCGCAGTCATCAGCTGGGGGGTGGACACCGACACGTCCACCCCCCAGGACTGGTTGAAGAGCCACTGGTTCTTCGGGTGGTTCACCCGGGCGACCACCCGTGGGACGGCGAACTCCTGCTTGGCCAGCAGGGAGATGACGAGGTTGTCCTCGTCGTCTCCGGTGGCCGCCACCACCACGTCGGCCGTCGAGAGGCCGGCCGCGTCGAGGGAGCTGACCTCGCACGCGTCAACGATCAGCCAGGTGACGTCGAGGGTTCCCCGCAGGCGCTCGACGACCTCCGGATCTTGCTCCAGCAGCAGCACCTCGTGGTGGTTGGCGGCCAGGTCCTGGGCGATCGCTGTGCCGACGCTGCCCGCTCCGGCGATGGCCACCTTCATCGGGTGACCTCCCGGCCAGGACCGACGAGATGGCGTTCCAGCTCGTGGACAGCGTCCTTCAGCACGGCCAGGAACACCAGGTCGCCCTCCTGGCCGACCAGGTCGGCAAGGTCGAGCCGTGGGGTGCCGGCGCGGCTGATCGCCACCAGGTTGGCCCGACCGGGCAGGGCCAGGTCGCTCAGCCGCCGTCCCGCCCAACGTTCGGGGAGGATGCGCTCCACGAGGACCAGCCGGCCGCTGCTGTCGGACCAGCCGCCGACGACCGTGTCAGGGAGCAGCTGTCCGAGAACCTGGTCGATGGTCCAGGTGACCGTGGCGACCGTGGGGATGCCCACGCGTTGGTAGATCTCGGCTCGCCGGGGATCGTAGATCCTGGCTACCACGTTGGCGATGGAGTAGTTCTCGCGGGCGATACGGGCCGTCATGATGTTGGTGTTGTCGCCCGATGTCACCGCTGCGAGCGCTCCGGCACGCCCCGCTCCGGCGCGCTCCAGGTCATCGCGGTCGAATCCCGATCCGACGATGGCATCACCGCTCCAGCCGTCGGGCAGGCGGCGGAAGGCACGGGGCACACGGTCGATGATGGCGACGGTATGCCCCTGCTCCACCAGACGAATGCCCAGCCCGGAGCCCACCCGACCGCATCCGACGACCACGACGTGCATCTGCCCCATCCAACACGGCGCCGTCGACCCGCACAACTCGGGGCCCTGTCGGTGGCGCCGGTTTCCGCCCCTGGCAGACATCGGTGTTGAATGAGCATGCCATGAGCTCCCCACCCCTCCCTACCGAGGTGCTGCACGACTCCGGCACCGTCAAGGCGCCACCGGCCATACCGACGCCGGAGTCGTTCGAGCTGCCCGAGACGCTGCCCTACCGGCTGAAGAACTCGTTGCTCGGTCCGCCACTGGTCACGGAGCAGCTGGCCAGCGAGCGGCTCGGCAAGATCGCCGGGCTCGGCGTGCTGGCTCCCGACTGCATCTCCTCGTCGGCGTACGGCACCGAGGAGATGCTCACCCAGCTCTTGCCGTACTTCGGGATCGCCGCATTCACGTTGGTGATCCCGATCACCTTGGCCATCCTGGCCGTGCTGTTCTTCGTGACGCTGTCCTATCTCCAGGTCATCCAGGCCTACACCAAGGCGGGCGGGGCCTACGTGGTGGCACGGGACAACTTCGGGCCGAAGGTGGCGCAGGTGGCGGCCGTGGCGCTGCTCATCGACTACACGGTGACCGTGGCGGTGCAGTGCGCGGCAGGAACCGAGGCGCTGACCTCCATCGTCCCGCGGCTCAAGCCGGAGACCGTGCCCATCACGATCGCCGTCATCCTCCTGCTCTGTTTCGGCAACCTCCGGGGGATCCGCGAAGGTGCCAAGGTCTTCGCCGTCCCCACGTACCTGTTCGTCGCCGGGCTTGGATCGGTGGTGGTGGTCGGACTGGTCCGTGTGATCACCGGGCGTGGCGAGCCGGTCTTGGCGCACCACGCCGGCATGCAGGTGCTCGGGCACCACGGGGGGCTGGTCGCCTTCGCCGCGATGGTGGCCATCCTCCGGTCGTTCGCCAACGGGGGATCGTCCCTCACCGGTCTGGAGGCCATCTCCAACGGGGTGGCGTCCTTCCGGCGGCCCGAGGCTCGCAACGCCCGGCGCACCCTGGTGGTCATGAGCGTCACCCTGGGGTTCCTGGTGCTCGGAGTCACGTTGCTGGCGCATTTCAGCCATGCGACCCCGTACGACCAGAACTCGCCGACAGTGGTCGCCCAGATCGCCGGATGGGTGTTCGGGGGAAGCGGCGTCGGTGTCGCGCTCAAGGACATCGTGGTCACCGTCACCATGCTGATCCTGTTCACCGGGGGGAACACCAGCTTCAACGGGTTCCCCTACCTGGCCAGCTTCGTGGCAGAGGACTCGTTCCTGCCGCACCAGCTCACCCGGCGGGGCCACCGGCTGGTCTTCTCCAACGGCATCATCGTGCTGGCGGTGGTCGGGGTGGCTTTGGTGGTCGGCACCGGCGCCAACCTGAACAGCCTGGTGGCGCTCTACGCCATCGGGGTGTTCACGGGGTTCACGATGGCCGGGGCCGGCATGGTGAAGCACCACCGCACCGCCCGCCAGAAGGGGTGGAAGGCGGGCCAGGTGGTGAACGGGTTCGCCAGCCTGCTGTCGGGCAGCGTGGTCGTCATCTTCGCCGTGCTCAAGTTCACCGAGGGTGCGTGGCTGGTGGTGGTGGCAGGGCCGGTCCTCTACTTCGCCCTCCTCCGGCTGAACCGGCAGTACCGCGCCGAGGCCCAGCAGCTCGAGGTGGGTGCTGCCCAGGCCTGCGAGGCCCCCATCCTGCGTCGCCACGCGGTCGTCGTCATGGTGGATCGGCTCGACCTGGCGACTGCCCGGGCATTGCAGTACGCCCGGACGCTCACCCCCGACGACCTGCGGGCCGTGCACCTGATGATCGATGTCCAGCGCGGGCGGCGCATCGAAGCGGGCTGGGAGCGCCTGGGCCTGTCGCGCTTGCCGCTCGACATCATCGAGTGCGCGGATCGCCGCCTGGGCCGCGGCGTGCTGGAGCTGGCTGCCGAAGCGGTGGCAGACGGTGAGACGGAGCTGACCGTGCTGCTCCCGCGGCGTGGCTACAGCTCCAGGTGGTCGCGCCTGCTCCACGACCGGACAGCGGACAAGATCGCCGCCGTCCTCGGCCAGCTGCCTCATGTCAACGCCACCATGGTCCCGTACAACCTGACGTCGCGGGTGAGGGTCAGGGCGGTGCCCCGGATCGGGCGCGGCGGGCGCAGCGGAGCCGACGAGCGGGGGCGCCCCGATGGTCCGGCGCCCGGTCGCCCCGTTCGGGCGGTGGCTGGTGCGCGCGCCGAAGGGACGACGCATATCGGCGAGGTGCGCTGGCGTCACCGGGCGAAGGTCGCCGGGCGGATCACGTCTGTGCGGGTGCAGCCGAGCGCCGGGGTGGCCTCGCTCGAGTGCGTGCTGAGCGACGACACGGGCGGGCTGCTGGTCATCTTCCAGGGCCGGCGGCACGTGCCGGGGTTGGGCCCGGGTGCCACCTTGGTGGCCGAGGGCATGGTGGGCGAGCGCCACCGCCGCCTGGCCATGGTGAACCCGGTGTACGAGTTGATCGCCGGGCCGGAGCCCGAGGACGAGCCGCAGGACTGAATGCTCGGCCGGCAGCGCCCGAGGCGGGGACGACGCGCGCCCGGCTTCCGGGCGGGCTCCAGGTAGACCCGGCGATGTACGGTGGGCAATTGCCGCGGCTGCCATCGATTCACTATCGTTCGGCCCCGATCGTCCGGCTGCGTCGCGCTGCCCGTCATCGATCGATCACCGTCCACCCGAAGATCCATGCCGTACCGGCCCGAGCGCCGGAGGCGACCCCGAAGGGAGTAGCAGGCCATGCCCCACCTCCTCGCCGCCGCTGAAGGGGGTTACCAGGTCTTCCACCTGACGTCAGCGGAGAGGGCCTGGCTGGTCTTCGCCCTGGCCGCAGCCGTCGTCTCCATCGTCACCGGCATCATCTTGATGCGGGGTGTGATCGCCGCCGATCAGGGCACCGCGTCGATGAAGGAGATCGCCAAGGCCATCCAGGAAGGTGCGGAGGCGTTCCTGGCCCGCCAGTTCAAGACGATCCTCCTGATCGTCGTGCCCCTGGCCGTGCTGATCTTCTTCACGGCGACCAAGGTGAGCCACGTCGCTCCGAGCGGGCAGATCGTCGTCGACCTTAGCTTCGCCCAGGCGGGGATCTACCGGGTGCTGTGCTTCTTGGCCGGAGCGCTGTGCTCGGGGCTCACCGGCTTCGTCGGGATGAGCCTGGCGGTGCGGGGCAACGTCCGCACGGCGGCCGCAGCACGCGACGGCAAGATGGCGGGTGCGCTCCGGGTGGCCTTCCGCACGGGCGCCATCACCGGGCTCTTCGGCTTCGGCCTGGGCCTGCTGGGTGCTACGACGATCGTGTTCATCTTCCAGAACACCGCCACCTCGGTGCTCGTCGGCTTCGGGTTTGGTGCATCGCTGCTGGCGTTGTTCATGCGGGTGGGCGGCGGCATCTTCACCAAGGCGGCAGACGTCGGAGCCGACCTGGTCGGCAAGGTGGAGGCCGGCATCCCTGAAGACGATCCCCGCAACGCGGCGACCATCGCCGACAACGTGGGTGACAACGTCGGCGACTGCGCGGGCATGGCCGCCGA
>JAJYAB010000350.1 GCA_021779775.1 Actinomycetes bacterium | reverse complement strand
GCCACGCCGAGGTCGACCTGTCGGTGGATCACGAAGCGTTGCACCTGCGGGTGGTCGATAATGGGGTCGGACCGCAGGCGGCGGGGAAGAACGCCGGTCGAGGGATCCCCAACATGGCGGCACGCGCCGAGGCGCTCGGCGGCTGCTTCACCATCTCTGCCCGCCCGGGCGGGGGGACGGAGGTCGTCTGGCAGGTGCCGCTGCGGTGACCGGCACTGCAGCATCAGATGGTGGGCGCCGCCGGCGGGGCGGGGGGGAGGAGCTCGGCGTCCTCCGGGACCCGCCGGGCGTGCCAGATGCCGAGCGCTACGAGCAGGGCCATCACGAAGGCCATGGCGAACGAGGCGATCCCGCCCCACATGGCGATCTGCCCGAAGGTCCAGAATCCGTACGCCTCGAGCAGCAGTCCCCGCAGGGTCGTGCCCTGGAAGGTCGTCAGCGCCAGTGCCGCCAGCTTGGTGTTCTGCGGCTCCGCTCTTGCTGCCGCGCTCACCTTGGAGTACACCCCGCCGTAGGGCATCTCGGAGAGGTGGACGGCGATGAAGTGGTCGGCATAGGCCTCGGCCTGCGGGCCGCTGGTGAGCTGTTGCCCCGCGTACTGGTCGAGGTACGGCCCGATCTCCGGGCTGGCCAGGGCCGGGCTCCCCTTGGCCGGGAAGACGATCTGCTGCTCGGCCAGCTGGTTGTGGACGTTCGAATTGGCGTAGGTGTAGCCCCACATGGCCAGCGCGCCCATCACCACCAAGACGACCACCACCACGGCGCCTGCGGCACTGGTCAGCTCATCGAACACCTTGCGTCGCATAGTCTCGCTCCTCTCCTCGGACCCTGCCCGCCCCTCGGACCCTGTCTCCGCCCCCACCATGGATCGCTTGACGCAAGCCCGGTAGGGGCCAATGGCCTTCCGAACGTCCTGCCGGCGGCGGGCGTGGCGGGTACGCCGATCGATCGCTGCTCGCTGCTCGCTGCTGAGTCCCAGACAGTTGCTCAGACAGACCTCGGGACGTTCGACCCTATGAGCGGGCTGTGGGAGGCTCCAATGTGTCTGAGGGACCGCCGTGTCTGAGGGACCGCCGAGACCCGAGAGCGAGGCAGCCTTGGCTGTGAACCTGACGTGCGACGCCGGCCTGGCTGGCCTGTCCGGTGAGGTCGATTTCGAGGAGCAACCGTGACCCATCCGAGCCTGCTGCTGGCAGCAGCGGTGAACCTGGACCAACCGGGTCGCTACCTGCACTGGTCCATCTTCCTCGTGTCGGTGTCGAACCTGGTGCTCATCGCGGTGATGGTGGTCATCTTCGGCGCCGCCCTGCTGCTTCCCTTCCCCGGTCGCCGTCACGGGCTCGACAGCGCCGCGCCCGGCGATGCGGCACCGCCGGCTGGCACCACCCGACCCGAGGTGGACGATCCGGACAGTGCCATGTGGACCGCCCGGCTGCGGCGGCGCGCCCTGGCACTCCTCCCACCTGGGAAGCTGCTTCCCGACCGCCAGCCTGCCTACGTGGCCTCCTGGGTCTACGTGTTCGGCGTGGCCACCCTGTCTGCCCTGGCCATGGTGATCGCCTCGGGAACGGCCATCGCCCTGGGGGGCGCGGACTGGTGGCACACCAATCCGGTGGGGCACTTCTTCAACAGCCTCCACATGTGGAGCGTCGAGCTGTTCATGGCGTTCATGGTGATCCACCTCTGGGGCAAGTTCTGGATGGCCGCCTGGCGCGGCCGGCGAGCCACCACGTGGATCACCGGGGTCGTCGCGTTCGTGGCCTCGGTCGTCGAATGCTTCACCGGGTACCTGTCGCAGCAGAACTTCGACTCCCAGTGGATTTCCACCAATGGCAAGGACGCCGTCAACAGCACCGGCCTCGGCGCCTTCTTCAACCTCATGAACTTCGGCCAGATGTTGCTGTGGCACGTGGTGCTCATCCCTATCGTGCTCGTGGCGATCGTCGGCGCCCACGTGCTGCTGGTCCGGGTGCGCGGCGTGGCCCACCCGCTGCCGGCCCGCCGGGCACGCGGCCGCACCGCTCGCCGCGCTGCCGCTGCCGCCGACGCCGCTGAATGGCGCGGCCCGACCCGGCGCTACGACATCATCAAGGAAGCGACCGTCGCCTCGACCGTCGCGCTGGTCCTGATGGTGCTCCTGGCCGGCCTGCTGTCTTCCCCTGACGCCCCGCCCGTCACGATTGCCAGCTGGGCGAAGGTGGCACCGGCCGACTTCCTCGCCACCACCGCGTCGGAGCTGGCCGGCACGAGCGAGACCGCCACCTACGGCCCGCCCTACAACCACGGGTCGTCCAATGTCCAGCGCATCGGTGTGTCCTGGCAGACCCTCGCCGGCGTGCGGCAGCCGATCGATCCGGCCCAGAGCTTCGTCCTGTCGCCACTCGCCAAGGTGGCACCCACTGATCCACCGCTCGCCCGCGCGCTCGCCGCCTACCGCCATGCACCGACGGCGCGCCGGCAGGAATGGAACCAGGCTTACCTGGACGCCGTGGCCCACGTCGTCTTCCGTGGTGGAGCGCCCGTGCTGGCGCCGCGCGCCGGCGGTGGCCCAGTGCCCCTCATGGCATCGACAGAGCTCACCCTGGCCCGTTCCGGAGCCCTCGATGCCGACCTGCTCGCCCAGCAGCCGTTCTACGGCACCAATTTCACGAAGCCGCTGCTGTTCCTGGAGGACGGCAGCTACTTCGCCTCCCAGGCGGCGGCGGCGCACCTCACCGGGGACCAATGGGGTGTCATGAACGAGACGGGCAGCTATCCGGGGCAGCCCTGGCTATGGCTCTACACCCTCTGGTACCAGGTCCCGGGGTTCAAGTCGTCGGCCAACGTGGACCTCATCGCGATCTATCTCACCGGAGCAGCGACGCTGC
>JAJYAB010000349.1 GCA_021779775.1 Actinomycetes bacterium | reverse complement strand
AGGAGCGCATCGAGGCCATCCTTCGCGAGATCGCGGAGACGACCGGCATCGACGAGCCGACGACGAGTGTGGTATCGGCAGCGACGATGCCAGGCAGCAGCCAGGCCAGGGAAGGCTCGCAGAGCTCGGAGCGGCCGGCGCACCAAGCGTCGAGCGCCCGGGCCGCCGCGGCGTCGGCACTCCCCCAGCCGTCGACATGGTCGGCGGCACAGGGGGCCAGCCCCACCGCCTGCAGCCGCGAGGCGAGCGCACGGCACCACGCACCCGGCTCCGCGACCAGGATGGTGCCGGCGCCGCGACCGGGATCGTTCCACGTGGCATGGGGATCGACAACCGCCGTGTCGACACCGCCCGCCGCGAGCTCGTCGAGATAGCCGTTCACCACCTTCGACGCCCACGGTCGCCCCAACCGGACGACCACGTCCGGGCGGATCCGGGCTGTGAGCTCCCCGTCACGCAGCAGGGCATCGGCCGTGGCAACCACGCAGCGGTGCAGGCTGCGGCAGCGCGACCGCGGGTCGGCAAGCACCGGCCAGCCCAGCACGTCCGCCAGCTCCACCACGTCGGCCGGGTCGCCGGCGCCAGCGCCGGCCACCAGCAGCCCGCGGCGGGCGGAATGCTCCCCCGTCGTGGTCGCCACCAGGTCGGCACCGCGCACGACGGCTGCCTCTGGCGCTTGCACCGCTCCGACCACGTCGTGCCAGGGGCGGCGCAGCGGCCGCCCCTCCGGCAGCACGCCGGCTGCTCCGACGAGCGGCTCGCGAAACGCGAGATCGAGGTGCACCGGTCCCGGACCCGTGGGATGTGCGCACGCATCCACGACCGACCGGGCCCCCACGGAGCGCCAGGTGGCGCTCGTCGCAGGATCCGCCACCCCGGGAGCGGCGAACCAGCGGACTGCCGGTCCGTACAGGCGTACCTGGTCGATGGTCTGCGGCGCCCCCACGCCGTGCAGCTCGGGCGGCCGGTCGGCCGTGCAGACGAGCAGCGGCACCCCGCCGTGATGCGCCTCGACCACCGCAGCGTGCAGCTCCGCCGCCGCCGTGCCGCTCGTCACGCAGACGACCACGGGCATACCGGTAGCCATGGCGATGCCGAGAGCGGTGAAGCCCGCCGACCGCTCGTCGAGGCGCACGTGCACCGTGATGCCGGGATCAGCGGCGAGCGCCAGGGCCAGCGGGGTCGATCGCGACCCGGGGCAGACCACCGCATGGACCACCCCAGCCCGCACCCACTCGTCGACGAGCGTGGCGCAGAACGTCGCTTGCACGTCGGCGGTAGCTACGCTCACCCGACGTGCCTCTCGCCGATCGGGCCGTCCGAGCCCGAGACGATCCGGGGCGGCTGGCCGCCGTCGAGTCCGGCTCGGGACCTCGGCTCGTCCTCGCCCACGGCTTCACCCAGAACGCCGGCACGTGGGGAGCCTTCGGCGACCACCTCCGGATCCGGCACCGGCTGGCTGCAGTGGACCTCCCCGGCCACGGCAGGTCGAGCGGCGTGACCGCCGCCGACCTCCACGACGCAGCCCGGCTGCTGGGTGCCACCGGAGGCCGGGCAGCCTACCTCGGGTACTCGCTCGGAGGCCGGATCGCCCTGCACACCGCGATCGCCCACCCGGAGCTGGTGGAGCGCCTGGTGCTCATCGGGGCGACGCCGGGGATCGCCGACGCCCGGGAACGGCAACAGCGGCAGATCGCCGACCAGGAACTGGCCCACCATCTCGACCCCGGGAACCCCGGGAACCCCGGCGACCCCATCGAGCAGCGGGCGCGCCTCGAAGCCTTCCTGCGGCGCTGGCTGGCCGGCCCGCTCTTCGCCTCGCTCGACGCTGACGCGGCGGCGTTCGACGCACGGATGGCGAACACGTGCGCTGGGCTCGCCTCGTCCCTGCGCACCTGCGGCACGGGAACTCAGCAGCCACTGTGGGACCGCCTGCCCTCCCTGGACATGCCGGTGCTGGTGATGGCCGGCGAGCGCGACATCCGCTTCGCCGACATCGCGCGCCGGATGGTAGACGCCATCGGACCCAACGCCACGGTGGCCCTGGTGCCTGACGCCGGTCACGCCTGCCACCTCGAGCGTCCAGGGGCGGCGGCGATCGTCGTCGAGGACTTCCTCGCCCGCCGGTGAGGGCGCGACGACTGGTGGCCATACCCGGCACCGTCTCGCCAACCAGCACCGGTCATCGCAGCACCGGTCATCGCAGCACGTCGGCGATCAACAGCCCCCCCGACACGAGGGCGCCGACCAGCAGCTGCATCCGACCGGAAGCGCCCAGCACCGGGAGCAACTGGCGCCCCTGTGCCGGTCCGAGGGCAAGGCGCAGCGCACCGACGGCGAACGGGACGGCCGCCAGGCCGAGCAGCACCCACGGAGTCGCCATGACGGCGAGAGCGACGATCCCGGCGACCGCTCCGGCCAGCGAGCCTGCATAGAGCCAGCCGGCCAGCCGGCGTCCCATGCGCACAGCAAGCGTCCGTTTGCCGGCCGCCTCGTCACCGGCGATGTCTCGGAGGTTGTTCGCTTCGAGCAAGGCGGTAGCCAGCAACCCGACCGTGGCTCCGGCGACGGCGGCTGCGCCCGGGACCGTCCTGCTCTCCACGTACACGGTCCCCACCGTGGCCACCAGCCCGAAGAAGACGAACACGAACACCTCTCCCAGCCCGAGGTAGCCGTAGGGACGCGGCCCACCGGTGTAGAGCCAGCCGGATGCGACGGCGGCCACCCCGATCGGGAGCAGCCACCAGGTGGTCGCCCATGCGAGGCCGAGCCCGGCCACCGCGGCGACGGCGAACGCCCCGACGGCGGCCAGCTTCACCGCGCCAGGCGACGCCAGACCCGAACCGACCAGGCGGACGGGCCCCACCC
>JAJYAB010000348.1 GCA_021779775.1 Actinomycetes bacterium | reverse complement strand
ACACCGCTGTTGATCCGAGGAGCGCGTCGACGCCGACGCCGAAATGCAGGTCGACGCCGTGCTCGGCGTGCAGGTCGCGGTAGATCGCTCCGACTTCGGGGCCGAGGACCCGTTCGAGGGGAACCGCGGCCAGCTCGACCATCGCGACCGTGGCGCCGAGTTGGCGCGCCGAGGCCGCCACCTCTGCCCCGATCCATCCCGCCCCGATCACCACCACCTGCGCTGAGGAGGTGAGCGCTTGGCGGAGCGTGTCGGCGTCGGTGACGCTGCGCAGGTAGTGGACGCCGTCGAGATCGGCTCCGGGCACCGACAGGCGGCGGGGGGCGGCGCCGGTGGCGACCAGGAGTCGGTCGTAGCCGATCCGCTCGCCCGAGGACAGCGTGACTTCGGACGCACCTGGGTCGACGCCGGTGACCACGGTCGAGGCACGCAGCTCGATCTGCTGCTCGTCGTAGAACCCGGCGGAGTGGACCGCGGCGGCGTCGAAGTCCTTCTCGCCGCGCAGGTACTCCTTGGACAGCGGGGGGCGCTCGTAGGGACGTTGCGGCTCGTCGCCGAGCAGCACGACCCGGCCATCGAACCCCTCGGCGCGCAAGGTCTCGGCCGCCTTGGCGCCGGCCAGGCTGGCCCCCACGATCAGAAACGTCTGGCTTGCTGGCATGGTTTCTCCTCTGTCCTTTCAACCTATCTTCGGGCTCGGGTTGTCGCCGGTGCGACAGCCCGCTTGGTCTCGTCTCTCTCTCGTGGCCGACCATTCGCCGGCCACAGTGCCACCGGCCCTTCAGGTCGGACCACCGATGGCCCCGTCCCCCATGCAGCCCCGCTGGTCGTGGCTCCCGGTACGTCGAGGCTCGAAGGCTCGAATCTCCACAGGGGCCGACCGAGCGGTGCTTCGACACCGTCGCCGACGCGAGCGAGTATGGCTCTCACCACCGAGCGCGCCTGGGGTGCCAGCTCGGACAGCGGACGGTTGCGGTGGACACGCTCGCCGAGGTCCACCTCGGCCATCGCTTCGAGCCCGATCCGGCGGGCGACGTCGATGAGCAGGGCGACGTCCACCCCGTAGTCGGCGGGCAGCGACAGTGTCTCGATCAGCGAGCGGCGGAGAGCGACCTCCCCGGCGAGGGGTTGGGCGAAGTGCGCCACCTGCGGGTGGAGCAGCTCGAGGAGCGGCTTGGCCGCCAGCTCGGTGACTCGCCCACCCTCGCCGGGCACACCGGCGAGCGGCCGGCGGTAGGCGCCCTTCACGAAGCCGACCGCGGAGTCGCAGAGCAGCGGCCCGAGGAGGCCAACGACGAAGTGCGACGCGAAGTTCTCGACGTCGGCGTCGCAGAAAACGATGACGTCTCCGGTGCTCTGTCCCACGGCGACCGCCATCGCCACGCCCTTGCCGGACTCCGATCTCGCCATGCGGGGCACACGTACTACTGCGGCGCCGGCGTTGGCAGCCGCGGCGGCCGTCCCATCGGTGGAGCGGTCGTCAACCACGACGATCTCGTCGACCAGACCCACCCGCTCGACCAGTTCCTCCCGGATCGTCTTGACGATACGGCCGACCGTCCTCTCCTCGTCCCTGGCGGGCAGGCACACCGACACCGTCGTGGCGTTCTTCGCCGCGGCGAGCGCCTCGGCCGAAAAGGTGCTGTGGTGCAAGCGTCGCAGACCAGGTAGTCGACCGGGGGTCATGGGCGACAGCCGACGAGTGAGAAGAACTCGGCACGGGTGCGCTCGTCGAAGCGCACCAGCCCGGCCAGGGCGGAGGTGAGGGTAACCGAGCCGCTGGCCCGTACCCCGCGAAGCGACATGCAGGCGTGCTCTGCCTCGAGGACCACGCCGACGCCTTTGGGATGAAGGGTGTCGACGAGCCAGTCGGCCACCTGGGTGGTGAGACGCTCTTGGACCTGGAGGCGCCGGGAGAAGTGGGTGACCACCCGGGCAAGCTTGGACAGCCCGAGGAGCCGGTCGCCGGGAAGGTAGCCGACGTGGGCCACGCCGGCGAACGGCAGCAGATGGTGCTCGCACAGCGAGGAGAACGGGATGGCCCGAACCACGACCAGCTCGTCGTAGCCCTCGTCGTTGGGGAAGGTGGTGGCCTCGAACGGCTCGGGAGTGAGCAACTCGGCATAGGCGCGGGCGACCCGTGCCGGGGTCTCGGCCAGGCTTTCAGCGGCACGGTCGACCCCGAGGGCGTCGAGTAGGTCGGTAACCGCCCGGGCCGCCTTGCGGAGATCGAGCGGACGACACGGCATCTCTGGACCGGCCACGGCACTGTCGTCTGGCAACTCGGTAGTTGGCCGGTCGGTCCGGGCTGTACCGGTCGTGGCGAGGTGGCCGTTGGTTTCGGCTGCCGGCGCCGGGCCACGCCGGATCCCATGGTCGGTGTCGACCTCGCCGAAGGGCCGCGTACCGTTTCTGGGCGCACGCGGTGCACGGAAGCGACGGTCCGGAGGCTCGTCGTGGTCTGGAGGCCGGGGTGGCGGGGCTTGCGCAGTGTCCGACACGTCGCGACCAACACCAGACGATGGCTGTCTCACGCTGGGCGTTCCTTTCAGGTGACGGCTTCTGACGGCTTCTGGGGCTTGTAGTTCGTCGGGACGTGTACCGGCAGCGGCTCTCCTGCCGGGCCGACGCCAAGGCGTCTGGCAGAAGGGTGTCGGTAGGAAGATCGGCGGCTGCGGTCAACGGTCGCCGCCTTCGCTGGCGAGGCTGTTTCAGCTGCGCTTGGTTCCGACCAGGCGCCGCGGGGCGTATTTGGCTGCCAGGCGGGCGAGAGCGAACGCAGCGATCATCAGGCCGAAGTCGCGCAGCGCGATGTCCCAGAAGACCCGGCCACCGTCGCCATTGCGCGCGACGCTCAGGATGATCTCGTTGGTGATGATGCCGCCGAGCCAG
>JAJYAB010000025.1 GCA_021779775.1 Actinomycetes bacterium | reverse complement strand
CCCGGCGTCATCTTCGCGGCGCCTGCATCTCGCGCCCAGGAACACTGGACGCATGGCTGGCATTCGCCGGCTGAACTGCTCGCCCCGCCTCCCTACACTGATCGGCATGGTTGACGTGGCCCGCGATCGTCTTGCTGGTCACTGCTCGCCGGGGCGGAAGAGCTCGGGGCGTTCAGCGCGGCGCGACCCGTGCCGGTTCGTGACCTGCACCTCGAGGTGCGAGGAGTGGGACCGATCACCTTTCCGGTGTCCCAGGCGCAGGCGAGGGAGCTGTGCCTCCTTGGTCGGCCGGCTCGCTACGGGCGGGGAGAGCAGACCCTCCTCGACCGGGGCGTGCGGGACACTTGGGAGATCCCCAAGAGCAGGGTCAAGATCGACAAGCGGCGCTGGAACCAGACGCTCCTCCCGGTCCTTGACCGCCTCGGTCGGGATCTCGGTGTTCCGTCTGGCAGCACGCTCAAGGCCGAGCTCCACTCGATGCTCGTCTACGCGCCGGGGCAGTTCTTCGTCCAGCACCAGGACTCCGAGAAGGCAGACGACATGGTCGCCTCGCTCCTGGTCGGTCTGCCTTCGACGTTCACTGGCGGTGCGCTGGAGGTCCAGCACCGTGGCGAGACCGCAGTCTACCGGGGATCGAAGAAGTCCTTGTCGTTCGTGGCCTTTTACAGCGACTGCCGTCACCAGGTCAAGCCGGTCACGTCAGGGTACCGAATCGTGCTCACCTACAACCTGCTTCTGCGGCGCGAGAATCCGGCCTCGCTGGCGGCCCCGGACCCCGAGATGGTGGACAGTCTGGCCCGCTGCCTCGACGATCATTTCGGGCCGGCCGCCCCCCCAGATCGACTGGTCTACCTGCTCGACCACGAGTACACGCCTCGCGGGCTGGACTGGTCGCGGCTCAAGGGCGGCGACGCGCTGCGAGCGGAGGTGCTTCGCGCTGCGGCGGAGGTAGCGGCTTGCGAGGTCGTACTGGCGCTGGCGGATGTTCACGAGACGTGGAGCGCCTATGAGCCGGAGGATCGACGGTCGTGGTACGGCCGGTCGCGCTATGGCGGGTGGGACGACGAGGACGACGAGGACTTCGGTCAGAACGGGAGCGACGATTACGACCTGCAAGAGCTGATCGAGTCCGAGATCACTTTGGACAGCTGGGTCGACCCCCTCGGGTGCCGTCTCGCAAACGCGGGGCTCTCCGTCGGCGCCGACGAGGTCTGCGCCTCGATCGGCTCCGACGAACTGGACCCCTACCAGTCGGAGTACGAGGGCTACATGGGTAATTGGGGGAACACCCTGGACCGCTGGTACCACCGGGGGGCGCTGGTCTTGTGGCCGCGCGCCCGGGACTTTGCCGTCCGGGGCAAGGCGTCTCCGTCCTGGGCGCTCGAATCGCTCACCGCCCGGGTCCGAAAGGGAGACGTGAGCGGTGCTCAAGAGGCGGCGGCCACGCTGTCGCCGTTTTGGGAGCGGGCAGGGGGCGGGGTGAAGGCGAGAGGTGTCTTCACCAAGGTCCTGCGGGTGGCGCGCCTGGTCGAGGATCCGGCACTGGCGACCATGCTGCTGGGACCGTTCCGGCTGGAGATGCTGACGACCAGTCACGCCAAGGCGTTGAGCGCTCTCTCCGAATGCTACGGAGGGCCATGGACGGGAAACCTTGCGGCGGCCTGGTCCGCTCGGCGCCGCATCCACTACCCCCGAGGGCCCACTCCCTCACGAGTGGATCGCCTCATTGCCAGCCCTGTGCCTCGCACTCCAAGAAGCCGGAGCTGCCGGGACCACAGCGGCTCGGCTCCTCCTCGAGGACGCCTGGAAGTGGTTGAGAACGGTCATCGCGCAGGATCTCGACCAAGCGGCGCCAAGCCAGCGGGAGGAGTCTCTGTCCAAGCTGCAACGCCCGGTCGCTGCGGTGCTGGAGGGAGCTTCGCTCGTCGTGGCAGCCGATCTTCGTGACGAGGCGGTCGGTCTCCTGTGCCGGGGCGATGACGTGGTCTCACTCGCCATCGGGGTCCTGCGGGCGACCCCAACGGCGCGGTGGCGCCCGACCGGTCTCGATGCCGTGGCCGTCTATGGCGCGGCCACCCTGGAGGACCGGCTGGCCCGCTCCTCCCGCGCCGGCGACGACTGGTCCATCGAACTGCCGAAGGGTTGTAGCTGCGAGCTCTGCGATGGGCTCCGGACTTTCCTTCGCGACCGTTCCCGAAGGACGTTCGAGTGGCCCCTTGCCCAGGACCGTCGTGCCCACGTCCACCGCCGAATCGACGCTTCCGAGCTACCGGTGACGCATCAGACCCGACGCGAAGGCCGGCCATACACGCTGGTGCTGACGAAGACCGATGAACTGTTCGATCGAGAACGTCAACACCGCTGCCGCGACGAGGCGAACAGGGCGTGGCTCAATCGGAACCGAGCCGCTCCCGCACGGCGTCGATCGGCGGCTCGTAGTCCCGGGCGCGGTGGATGATGCGATGCAGGGTCTGGTTGAGCTGCGCCGCGTCGAGCCGGGCGAGGTCGCCGAAGCAGTCACCGGGCAGGCCTTCGTCGGCGAGCGCAGTGGCGACGAGCTGGGCGAAAAGCGCTCCGGTCGTACGCAGCGCTCCGGCACGGACGTCGGGGCTGAAGACACTGAACAGCGTCCCGGAGTGGGTGAGGAACAGGCGCTTACGCCGCTCGATCCAGACGAGGTTGGCGTACCAGTCCTCTGCGCCGGGTTCGGGCGACACCGATGCGAGCCGGTCGTGCCCGAGCACGTCGAGCAGTCGCTTGGTGCAACGAAGGATCACACGGCGAGCCAGGCTCGGGCACGGCCCCGCTGGCGCTCGTCGGAGAACGCCTACCAGGCCTCGAGCTCGCCGGGCCAGCGCCCGAGGACGTCCTTGAAGCGGCGGAAGGCGCCGCGACCCGAGATGGCGATCGACAGCCGATCGGCCCGGTCCCGGTGCGAGAGCGCCTCGATGAAGTCCTCCATGTCGATGTACGCGGCCCGGGAGCCCTCGCACCACACGGCGAGCCAGCGGTCGGGGTCCTTGTCGTCGGGATCGTCCTCGCCAACCTCGCGGGCGTAGTCGATCGCTGCCTGCGGCCAGACCTCCCCGGTGCGAAGGTCGATCCGCCCGCCGACATAGACCGGGTCACCCACGAGGATGCCGGCCAGCTCCTCGAGGTCGACGGGAAGCGGACGCAACATGGGTGCGGGCCGGTTGCTGAGCGCGGCGTCGAGCTGGACGGCGAGATCTGCGGGTCCCAACCCGCTCGCTCTGGTAGTGTGGTACACAACATGGATGAGAATCAGCCGGTCGGCATGCCGTCACGGCATCAGCGAGGAGGCGATCCGCCACGCCGTGAACAATGCCGTCCGGATGGTCGAAGTCGAAGACGGGCTGTTCTTCATTGGTGCCGACGCTTCGGGGCAGATGCTCGAGCTTGTTGCTCGATCGACCGAGGGCGGTGAGCTGGTCGTGTTCCATGCCATGTCCCTCCGACCCGTCAATGCCACGAGGTACCTGCGATGACCTATTCACACAGCGCGGCCGCTGGGCACGAGGGCCTTGCCGAACTCCTGGCCGGGATGACCATCGCCGAGATCGAGGCCATGAGCGATCAGGAGGTCGCCGAGCTCATGGGCGCGACAGCAGAAGAGATGGCGGCCGAGCCGGCATGGACGTGGCGAGAAGCGGCCAAGGCGGCGACCGACGAATACGCCGAAAAGCTTGCAGCCGACGTCGAATCTGGACGAGCAAGGGTCATCCGCGACCCAGCAGAATTGCGTCGCCGGCTCGGTGGCAGGCCACGTGTCGGTGACGCTCCCGGCGAAGGCCCTTCGATCCAGGTCCGGGTGCGAGTCACCACGCGTACCCGCACCGCTCTCGAATCCATCGCAGCTGCGCAGGGTCGGCGCCTGTCTGACGTGAGTCGGGACGCCCTCGACGAATACGCGGCCCGGCACGCCAGCTGAGCGGAGGACGGATTGTGTTGGTGCTCGCCAACTCCTACAGGTTCTTGTGGTCCGGGTGACGGTAGGCGTTAGCTCGCTGGCCGAGTCACGAGATTGGCCATTATCGACCTGGTACCGTCCGATGGCCGGCGTATGAGTAGGGCGGACTCCGGGTTCTACATCGGTGCCGTGGCCGCTGCCTGCCGCAAAGCCCACGTCCGGTTCTCGATCACTACCAAGACCAGCCCAGCGCCACGAAAAGCGATCGCCGCTATCGACGACGAGGCCTGGGTGCCGATCCCGTACTTCCTCGACGGCGCCGATGTCGCCGAAACCACCTGCCAGCCCTTCGGCCCGAAAGCACCCGTCGTCCGTCTCGTCGTCCGCCGGGTCAAACCCACCCCGGGATCCCAGCTGGCCCTCTTCGTCGACTACAGCCATCACGCCTTCATCTGTGACCGCGACGGCGACACCCTCGAGCTCGAAGCCGATCATCGCCGACACGCCGTCGTCGAAGACGCCATCCGCGACCTCAAATACGGCGTCGGACTCAACCACCTGCCCTCCGGCCGATTCGGCGCCGATGCGGCCTGGCTCGCCGTCAACGTCATGGCCCACAACCTGGCCCGCTGGACCAGCCGCATCGGCCTCGGCGAAACCCTCGTCGCCACCGACACTCTCCGCCGCCGCTACCTTCGCACCCCGGCACGGCTCACCCACTCAGCCCGGACATTCACCGTGCACCTCCCCCGGCACTGGCCGTGGGCAGGACGCTTCATCACCTCGCTCGTCAACCTGCGTGCCGTCGTGCTCGTCACCTGAACAACCGGCATCAGGCGCTTCCGCCCACACCGGGGCCGCAGCGTCGACGGCGACAGAAGTCCATTCTACCGCCTGGATCCACGCGGGCCGTTGAGGTCCCCGCTGAGTCTCGCGACCCACCATCGGCCCCCGAGACCCACCGACGCCAGCTTCAAGCCCACAGGAACGATCGGCCGACACCGAACGGTGGATTCGGGCTTGACGCTGGCAGGGCGCTGCTGAAGGTCGCCGGCACATGGGGGGCAGGGTACCCAGTCGGAGCAGAGGTACCCTGGTTGACAAGTAGACTTAACATGTTAATTTGTAAGTATGCGAAGTGGGCTTCCAGCGCGAGAGCGAATTCTCGACGCCGCGGTGGAGATGGCCACGACCCACGGCATCGCACGGCTGTCAGTGGGAGATGTGGCACACCGGGCAGGATTATCGCGGCAGACCGTTTACAAGCACTTCTCGTCCAAACAGGTGCTTGTGGCCGAGACGGTGCGCCGGGAGGCGACTGACATCATCCGCCAGGTGGTCGATGCGTCCGAAGAGTTCAGCGACCCCACGCGTGGGTTGAACGCCGGTATTGCCACCGCGCTTCGCCTGACCCGAGTCCACCCGCTCCTCGACCGGCTGGTCCGTACCGACCCGGAGTCCCTCCTTCCCTTGCTGACGTCGGCAGACGGACCGGTCATCTCGGTGACCCGCGCCGCGGTGGCCGGGGCGATCGAGGCCCGGTTCCCAGACCAGGCGAGCGACCGTCGTTGGCAGGCCGCCGACGTGATCGCCCGGTTGCTCGTGAGCTATGCAGCCGGACCACCGGACGAGCCGCCCGAAGTGCTGGCGGCGACGCTCACCGAGTTCCTGATCCAGGGGATGTTGCCAGCCCTGCTCCCGACCTGACCCAGTCCGAACGGCCCGTTTTAGACCAAGACCATGCACGTCGACGCGACGACCTGACCGAAGAGGCGACAACCATGACGACCGACGGATCTGCGGTAGCCGAGGAACGAACGGTGCCGGCGACGGTGCCCGACGAACGGCCGTGGCGGGACCGCAAGCGCCTGCTCTGGCTTCTCGGCTTGGTCGTACTGCTTCTTCCGCTCGGTGGCTGGGAAGGGTTCCGGGCCACCGGCGCACCGGTGTTCTTGTGGATGGGACCGATCTGGATCCTGGTCGTGATCCCGGTGCTCGATTGGGTCGTCGGCGAGGACCGCTCCAACGCGCCGGAGTCGGCGATGGCCCAGCTCGAGGCCAGCCGCTACTACCGATGGTGCACGTGGCTCTACCTGCCGCTGCAGTTCGCCGGGTTGGTGTGGGCGACCTGGATCGTCTCGACCACCCGCCTGGGCTGGGCCGGTTTCCTCGGTTGGGCGTTCACGGTCGGGGCCGTCGGCGGCATCGGCATCGCTAATGCCCACGAGCTCGGCCACAAGCGGGACGACCTGGAGCGCCACTCGGACCACCACGCCAACCCGACCCGCCGCTACCAGACACTGCGGCACTTCGACGATGCTCCCCAACTGCCCTCGGGGTACGGGCTCATGCTCGGCTTGGCGTACATGCCGCCGTTGTGGCGCACGGTCATGGACAAGCGGGTGCTCGCCCTCTACGGCGGGGATGTGACGAAGGCGAACGTCCAGCCTTCGAAGCGGGCGAAGCTCCTGGCGAAGTACCGATGAACTGGTTGGCAGCCGGGGTGTCGCCACTCCCCGTGAACGTCAGCGGTCACGTGGGGGTCTCCCTGTCCGTTTGGCTCCAGATCGGCATCCTCGTCTTGGCCGGCGCCCTGTTCGGTTTCGCTGGTTCCTACGTCGGGACGATCATCACCCGCAGGAGCGCTCGCCTCGAGGCTGACAGATACCTGGCGAACGCCGAGGCCCGCCGGCGGGCGGTCGAGCACTACGGACAGCAGCGGGCCAGGCGGGCCCTGGCAGCGGAGCTCGACCACATCGCGGGTCTCGGCGGATCGTTCCGTGTGCTGGACACCTACGTCTCGTTGCCGTGCCTGGTGCATTTCGGGGTCGTCCCGGACCTGCCGCACCCGACCATGACTGTGGCATTCGCAGCGCACAGGGCCATAGAGCGCTTCAACACGGTCACCGAGGCCTTCAACGCCCGGATCGACAGCTCCCCCTCCAACACCCCGGAGGTAGCCATGGCCCTTGACGAGCTCGGGGCCGAAGCCGTTGCGTGTGCAGCAGCGGCAAGGGACTCGCTCCAGCGGCTGCTCACCGAATGAGCCTTTTGGCAGCCTGAGGATCGGCATCGTGGCCACTTTTGGACGTCGTGCCGTATCTCTGTTCGGAGACTGCCGGCACCGTCGATCCGAATCGGCGAATGCGACCCGTACGACCCCAGTAGTGAGGTATCGGCGCAAACATTCCGGCAACCTGTTCGAGATGTGGTCGTCCTGGGCCGCTGACCAGGGCCTCGGCAAAGTTCCCGCCTGATGTCCTGACCTGAGCCGACGCGACCGTACTGGCGCTACCCCTACGCCCTCTGCTACAAGATGGTGGATGTCGTCGAGTGCGCTCTCGGTCCGCCCGATCCTGCTCTACGAGCGCGCCCGCTTCGACGAGACGCTTGCCGCAGAGCACTGGCTCGGCACCGGTCTCGTCGGCGAGGTGATGCGCTACGTCGCCGAGGAAGACGGCGACTGGGTCGCGCTCGTCGGCTTCGGATCTGCCGCGCTCTGCGTGCGCCCACGAGAGGAGCTGCTTTCCTGGAGTGATCAGCAGCGTTACCGGAGGCTGCGTTACCTGACGAACAACCAGAGGTTCTGCGTGCTCGACGAGCACCGCAGGCAGAACCTCGCCTCCGAGGTCCTCGCAAAGACGCTTCGCCGGCTCTCCTCGGACTTCGAGGCGCGCTGGCGCCATCCGGTGGTCGCGGTCGAGACGTTCACCGATCCCGCCCGCCACCTCGGCACCTGCTACAAGGCGTCGAACTTCACCCTGCTCGGGACGACGTCTGGGTTCGGGCGAAGAGCAGGGCGCTTCGTCCACCACGGTGCGAAGAAGGCCTACTGGCTGAAGACGTTGCGGCGAGACGCGCTGGGACTGCTCGCCTCGGACTTCGATTCGCCAGCACTTGTCGGAGGGATGAAAGTGCGTGCAGCTGATCTCAACCGCCTCGACCTCACGAGCTTGCTCGACGAGCTCGTAGGGGTCCCCGACCCGAGGATGCGCCGAGGCATCCGCCACCAGCTGCCTCAGATCCTTGCGATCGCGACCCTTGCGACCCTTCGGGGAGCGACGAGCCTGTTCGCGATCGGAGAGCTCGCAGCTGAGCTGCCAGAAGAGGCGCTCTGCCGCCTGGGATGTCGGATCTCGCCTTCGTCCGGGCAGCGCCAAGCGCCCGAGGAGTCGACGATCCGCCGCACGCTTCGAGCGATCGACGCCGACAGCCTCGACCTGGTCGTCAACGCCTGGGTCGCAGCCCAGGTCGCCTCCGTGCGGGTCTGTCAAGAGGACGCGGTCGAGATCGACTTCTCGGTCATGGTCGAAGAAGACGAGCGCAGCGATGTCGACGACGACGACGACACCAAGGGTGGCCGAGACGCCACGGTCGGGATCCGAGACGCGCTCGCGCTCGACGGCAAGACCCTTCGCGGCGCTCGGCTCGACGACGGCCGCAAGGTGCACCTCGTCTCGGTCCTCACCCACAAAGAGCGGGTGACCGTCGCCCAGCGCAACGTCGACACCAAGACCAACGAGATCGTGCGTCCTGAAAGGAGAGTGGCGGCGATGTAGAAGGACGGCCAGTTCCAGCCATCACTGCACGGCGGCAGCAGCATACAGGGCGGTCGGGCTCTGGTAGGCGATGCTCCGGCGCGAGCAGGAGCGCATCGGCGCCGAGGTTCGCTCCATCGAATCACGCCAGGCCGTCCTCGACGCGAGCCTCGACGATTGGCAGGAGGTCATGGACCTCGCCCTACGGTTCTCGACGCGCTGCGCCACCGCCTACCGGCGCGGTGGCGACCGGACGAGACGTCTGTTCAACGCCGCCGTGCTCGAGGACGTCCGCGTGCGCGACGGACACGTCGCCGAAGCGGCCTACAAGGAGCCCTTCGATCTGCTCTTTGCAGTGCCGAAGTTCGAATACGGGACTGTGGTGGGCCGGGAAGGATTCGAACCTTCGAAGGCGATGCCGGCAGATTTACAGTCTGCTCCCTTTGGCCACTCGGGCACCGACCCAGTTCCGGAGACGATACCGCGGCTCGCGTTGCCACCGGGCGTTCCACTGGCCGGCGGTAGGGTAGGCGTATGCCGACGTTCGATGTCGTCTCCGAGGTGGACCACCAGGAGGTCCGCAATGCCGTCGACCAGGCCAACCGCGAGGCGGGCACCCGCTTCGACTTCAAGGGCACCGACTCCGTCATCGAGGTCACGACCGAGGAGCTCGTGCTCCGCTCGGCGACCGAGGATCGGCTCCGCGCCCTGCACCAGGTGCTCGAGGAGAAGCTCGTGAAGCGCCAGGTCTCCCTGAAGGCGCTCGATGACGGCAAGGTGGAGGAGGCTTCCAAGGGGGCGGTGCGCCAGCGCATCGCCATCCGGGCCGGCATCTCCTCCGATCACGCCAAGCGGCTCAACCGTTTCATCAAGGAGTTGAACCTGAAGGGTGTGACGTCACAGGCTCAGGGAGACCAGCTCCGGGTGGCCGGGAAGAAGCGCGACGACCTGCAGGCTGTCATCCAGGGGCTGAAGGGCGAGGACTTCGGCATCCCTCTGCAGTTCACCAACTTCCGCGACTGACCAGCGGCCAGTGCCCCGGCATCGGTGACTGCGTCGTTGGCGGCGAAGCCGGCAGCTGACCGGTAGGCGCCCGGATCGGCGGATCGAGGCCGCCATGACGGCGCGGCCTGGCCTGGCCGCCCAACGAGCAGCGCTCTTGCCGGCCGCCGGTAAATCGTTACAATGTCGTTACGAACACGACGGTCGGGTTGCGGGCCTCCCTGGCGAGGCGCCCTGCGAGGGGTTCAGACGACCCGGCGGATAGTGATGACTCGATGGCCACGACGCAGACCACGTTCCCAGCGCGCCGTACCGCAGCGGCACCGCTGCGGCGTGGCGTGGCGCGGGTCTTCGATCGGCTGACTGCGTGGGACGATGCCGTGCGCTCTCGCTGGCCATTCCGCACGCTGGTCGGTCCCGAGCTCGACGCGGGGCTCGTGTCCGGCGACGGGGCAGGACTGCTGCTGCGGCCGGCGATCCTCGGGCTCATCGCCATGACGGCGATCATGGCCGGGGTGTCGCAACCCAATTCGCCGTTCGTCTTCAAGCAGGCGGGCGCCTGGTTCTTCGGCATCCCCACGGCACCGGCCCAGACCCCGTCGCCCGTCCCGCTGTTCCTCGGGCTGGTCGCCGTCTATGGCGGGCTCGTGCTCCTCATGCGGGTCTGGCTCACCTTGGCCCGCACGATGGCGCAGGTGCCCGGCGTGCCGGTGCGCCGTCTCGTGTGGATCCTCGTGCTGTGGGCTGTGCCCGTCCTGATCGCCCCTCCGCTGTTCAGCCATGACGTGTACAGCTATGCCGCCCAGGGCGAGATGATGAGCCACCACATCAGTCCATACCTCTACGGTCCGGGCATATTGGGGAGCGGCTCCTCCTACCAACGATTGGTCGACCCGATCTGGATGAACGCGCCGGCTCCGTACGGCCCGCTGTTCTTACAGATCGACGGGTTCCTGGCTAGTGCCTCGTTCCACAACGAGCTGGCCACCGTGGTCCTGTTGCGCCTGCTTGCCCTGGTTGGCGTGGTGATGCTGGCCGTGGGGATCCCACGCCTGGCTCGGAGCTTGGGGAGGGATCCATCGGAGGCGTTCGTCCTGGCCGTGCTCAACCCGGTGACGATGCTCCACCTGCTCGGGGGAGCCCACAACGACGCGCTCATGGTCGGCCTCCTCGTGCTGGGCCTGGCCGCCGCCAAGCGCGGCCGGCCGCTGGTGGGCATCGTGGTCTGCACGCTGGCAGCCGCAGTGAAGGTGCCGGCTGCCATCGGCATCCTCTACATCGGCTGGGAGTGGATGGGCCCGGGCGTGCCGGTGCGCGAGCGGATCCGGCCCGTCATGACCGCCGGGCTGCTCTCCGCAGCGGTCATGGGTGCCTTCTCCCTGGAGACTGGGCTCGGTTGGGGATGGATCGGAAACCTGGCGACCCCGGGAACGGTCACCTCATGGCTGGCTCCGGCGACCGGTGTCGGCATCTTGGTCACCCACGTGAGCCACTGGTTGGGTCTCGGCATCCCTCGGCATACCCTGCTGTCGATGACCCGGGTCCTCGGCCTGCTGGCCGCCTCGGCCATTGGCGTGTGGCTCCTCGGCCGCAGCGATCGCATCGGCACGCTGAAGGCTATAGGGACCACGTGCCTGCTGGTCACCATCTTGGGCCCCGTGGTGCAGCCGTGGTATCTGTCGTGGGGTCTCGTCCTGCTCGCCCCGGTCGCCGTGGGACGGATCCGGTCCATGCTGCTGACGTTGTCGGTCGCCGCAGCGTTCATCGGGCTTCCGGCTGGGCGGCAGCTCGTCTCCGACCTGCTGCACGCCAACCCGCTGTCGGTGGCAGCCGCTCTGCTGGCATGCCTGTTCATCCTGACGGTGCCGCTCACCTCCATGAGTGTGGCGCGCTCTGCCCGCGCCATGGCAATGCTGGCGCCGGCACGGCAGGGCTCCCGAGCATCCGCTGATCTCCTCGAGGTTCATGCCGGGGCAGCGGCCCGAGCAGCGACGGCCGACGCGGAGCGGTCAGGGCTGCCCGGCGATCGCGATGTCGGCACCGAGCCGGCCACCGTCTGATCCCCGGCTCTGTCGCCACCCCTGCACGTCGTCCGGGATGCGCCCGCCTGGTCAGAGCATCCGCTGGAGTCAGAGCATCCGCTGGAGCACGGCGACATCGAGCCATCGGCCGAACTTCCTGCCGACCTGGCGCTCCACCCCTACCAGCTCGAACCTGCAGCGCCGGTGGAGGATGACCGAGGCTTCGTTCTCGGCAGCCACCCGGGCGATGACGGTGTGGAACCCCTGGTCGGTGGCCAGTCGCACCAGCGCTTCGAGCAGCAGCCGGCCCACGCCCCGGTTGCGCCACCTCGAGTCCACGTATACCGAGTCCTCCACGGTCGTGGCGTATGCCGGGCGCTCACGGAACGCAGACAGCGAGCCGAACCCGACCACCGTCTGGTCGTCGGCCACGGCCACCAGGGCCGGGTGTGCTCCCTGGTGGTGCTCGACCCATGCCCGCTGCGCGTGCGCCGAGCGCGGACGTAGGTCGAACGTCGCCGTGGAGCCGGTCACCTCGGCGTTGTAGATCGCCCGGATCGCCTCGGCGTCCTCCGAGGTGGCGAGACGAACGTCCATTGGGCCAGGATCGTACCGGCGCCGGCCAGGGCATCGACGCCCTCGACTATGCTGCTCCGGCACGCAGTGGAGGAACCTACCGTGCCGGCCCCCTTAGCTCAGTCGGCAGAGCGCAGCCATGGTAAG
>JAJYAB010000347.1 GCA_021779775.1 Actinomycetes bacterium | reverse complement strand
CTGCGCCGTGCATCGAAGCGGTTCCCGAGCCGGTGCCTGACACCGCCATGCCGTCGCCCCCCGCCGGCCCCTGCGCTCTCGAGAATGTCGACGACCCGTCCGACACCACACCAGAGAACTGACCGGCTGCCTGTCTCGCCGTGCTCGTGGCGGCCTGGTCTGCCGCTGCGCCGACGCCGGTGCCGGCAGAGACCGCACCGGAGACGGCGCCCTGTAGTGCGGTGCTCACCTGGACACCGATCTGCCGTGCCGAGGCCGTGACGCTGTTCGCCGCAGCGGCCGCCTCTCCCACCGCCAAGCCCACCTGGGCGGACACCTCCGCCCGGCCCTGAGCGATGGCCTGGGCGGCGGCCTGGCGTGATGCCGCAGCGGCTTGGGCAGCCATGTGGGAGCCGGCGTCCAACGCGGCCGACGTCTCGCCCTTGGCCCGAGCGGATGCGCTCTGGGCGTCTTTGGCGGCGGACAACAGGTCGGCCGCCCCCAACGTGTACCAGCGGGCGGCCGTCTTCCCGCCGGCGTGGAGCGCCGCGTGCAGGTCGCTCTGGCCGGTCGCCAGATCGGCGGCGGCGTGCTGGACCAGCATTCCGGCGTTGGTCGATCCTGAGGCGATGGCCGACCCGTGGGCAGATACGGCGGTGGCGACTCCTACCGCCCCGCCGCTTGCGCCAGCCGCAGCGGTGAGCGCCACGGCCACCTTGGCTGCGATCGATGTGGACAGGGAGCTGAACATGGCGACCTCCTAAGGTCATCTACAATGAGTGGTATTTCACCCACTATTAGTGACCGATCGCCGGACTGATCTGTTCGTCAACAGATGATCAACGGCAGACGTTGCGGCCAGGCACGTTGCGGCCAGGCACGTTGCGGCCAGGCACGTTGCGGCCAGCGATTTCGGGCCGGCGGGTGCCGGGTGGTCTCAGGGATGCGGCGTCGAGGGACTGCAGATCGCCAGCACCGCCACGGGGCAGGCCCCGGTGGTCACTGCCTTCGAGGTCGCCTGCGAGATCGGCGCCGTCGCCACCTGGACCACGTCTCGGAGCGCCGCTGCTCCTTGCGCCGCTGCTCCTTGCAGTGCCCCCGGCACCGCTGGCATCGGCACCAGGTACGGGGCGCCGCTGGGGGGCTGGGGGGCGCCGCTGGGGGGTTGGAGCGCTCCGACCACCAGATTCGCTGTGAGCGCTGACCATGCTCGAGCTGCGGGCGACATCACACTACCGGCAGGCGGGCTGACTACCGCCGGCCCCGACGTGACCACCGCCGACGTCGACGTCGCCGATGCCGTAGTCCCGTCGGTCGGCGTCCCGGCTGCGCTCCCTTGCGTCCCACCGGCTGCGGACAGGTCCTGCACGGCCATAGCGACATGCCGGACAGCTGTAGCGGGGGGGGTTGCCGCCTGGACGTGTGCAGGCACTGCCGGGGCGCCACCGCTCCCCCCGACCATCATCGGCGCTGTAGCCACCACGGCGCCGACGGACAGGGCGGCCGCCGCCGGAGCGGCCGTCGCGAACGACACCGCCTTGCCAACCCATGACGTGCCCGCCGAGCCCCGCCGTCGCAGTCCGGCCACCAGCGGCCATGCGATGACCGCCCGCCACGATCCGGCGAGGTCGCTGCGCACCGCCGCCCGGGCCCGGGCCAGCAGTCCCCGCGCCGCGCTGTCCATCGGGGCCTGTTCGATGTCGGTGGTGCCGGCAGCGGCCAGCTGCGCCACCAGCACCTGGCGTTGACGTTCGGGCAGCCGTGAGATCGAGCGTCTGACGACCGCGGCAAGATCGTTGGTCTCGGTCGTGGCGTCGGCCGCCGACATGGTGGGGAGGAGGGCGGCGAGCTGGTCGTCTTCGACGGGGATGGCCTGCCGGCGCCGGACCTGGTCGACGGCGACGTTGTGACTGACCCGGCGCAGCCACGGCACCACCACGATGGGATCGGGCTGGCCCAGGCGGACGGCGAGCCGGAGGAACACCTCTTGGACCAGGTCGTCTTCGTCGCGATGTCGCCCCAGGACCTGACGGAGGCAGCGGCGCACCAACGGTTCCTGCGCGGACACGAGATCGGAGAAGCTCGCCGACAGGTCCGGTCGGTCTCCGGTACCGGCGACAGCGGCGTCGAGCCCGCCAGTCCAGTTCACCACGACCATTTCCCTCTCTCGGCACCGCGCGCACGCGACTTGAGGCACCGCGCGAGGAGGACCCGGCTAGGGTGCGGGCCGACCTTCGCGCTGACCGACTACTTCCACGTTCATGCCACCGACACTGCTGGCGCGTCGTCGAGGAGGCGCTGGATCGCCCCGATGCAGGAGCCGCAACCGGTGCCCGCACGAGTCGCCCGCCCGACCTCGTCGACCGTGCGGCAACCGGCAGCGACGGCGTCGCTCACTGCGGTGCCAGGCACCGCGTTGCAGGCGCAGAGGTGGGTGCCCGGCGGGGCAGCGCCGAACGCGTCGGCGGTGCAGAGCAGATCGACGCGGTTCGCCGGGACCGTCTCGAGCCGCTCGAACACCCGGATCAGGCTCGCACCCCGGTCGGCGTCGCCGACCAGCACCGCTCCCGCCAGCTTGCCGTCGCGGATCACGAGCTTGCGGTACACCCCCCGGTGCTCCTCGATCGTCTGCAGGACCTCGTCCTCGGCCTCGGCTTCGACCACACCCATGGACGTCACCTCGATGCCTGACACTTTCAGCCGGGCGAACGTCGGGGGCGGGCGATGCCGCGCGTCCGGGTCCGTCCCGGCCAGGCGGTCGGCCAGCACCGCCGCCTGCCCCCAGCATGGCGCCACCAGGCCGACCAGCTGGCCGTCGTGCTCGGCGCACTCGCCGATGGCATGGACACCCGGGGCCGACGTGGCCAGAGCGTCGTCGACCAGGACTCCCCGGTCGACGTCGATGCCCGACGCCTCGACAGCCC
>JAJYAB010000346.1 GCA_021779775.1 Actinomycetes bacterium | reverse complement strand
CCGCACATTTCGCGCCTGATCCGCCCCACTGACCGTTGTTGCCCGCCCGTTCGCGCACGGATCGCGCACGGCGGCCCAATTTCCCGACTCGTTCGCACCCGGCGAAAGTGAAGAAACCGCTGCTCACCAGCGGCTTCACTCGAGAGCGGGCGACGGGAATCGAACCCGCGTTCTCAGCTTGGGAAGCTGATGTTCTGCCTCTGAACTACGCCCGCAGGATCGCTGACACCATACTGTCTGTCTTCCGCTCGAGGCCGGTCTTCCGCCCGGCGGCGTCTCCGCTCCCCTACGCGACGTTCGACGGTCGAGCCGGGTCACACCGTCCCACCCGGCCCCGCTAACACCCGCCTCCCGTCTTCCTCCCGCCCTTCCCGGGCCAACTATCGTCTCTGCGGTATGGTCCTCTCAGACCGAACCATCCGCGAGCACCTCGGATCCGGCCGGATCGTCGTCGACCCGCTGGGCGAGCAGTGCATCCAGCCGTCGTCGGTCGACCTCCACGTCGACCGGCACTTCCGCCTCTTCCGTAACCACTCGATGCGGATCATCGACGTCCGCCAGGATTTGGAGGATCTCACCGAGCTTGTCGCCGTGCCCGACGGCGAGGCGCTCATCTTGCACCCGGGTGAGTTCGTGCTCGGCTCGACCTCGGAGCGCATCGCCCTGCCCGACGACCTGGTGGCCCGGCTGGAGGGCAAGTCCTCGCTCGGGCGCCTCGGGCTGCTCATCCATTCGACTGCCGGCTTCGTCGATGCCGGCTGGGATGGGCACCTCACCTTGGAGCTGTCCAACGTGGCCAACCTGCCCATCACCGTCTACCCCGGCATGAAGATCGGTCAGATCAGCTTCCTCCAGATGACGACGCCGGCCGACAGGCCGTACGGTTCTGACGGGCTCGGCTCGAAGTACCAGGGCCAGCACGGCCCCACGCCGAGCCGCTACGCCGACAACTTCCGCAGCGTCTGATCGGTTCGTTACGACGATCTAGCCTCGCCGCCAACCTTCGCCCCTGAACCAGGAGATCCCGTGCTCGTCCGCATCATCATCGGTCTCGGCGTAACCGCCGCCTGCTTTGCCGTCGCCGGTCGCCGGTTCTGGTACCTGTCGAAGCTGGTGCGGGCAGGGAAGGCAGACCGTGGGCGGTTCCGCAACATCCCCGGACAGATCTGGGCGGAGATCGTCGAGGTCGGCGGGCAGAAGAAGCTGTTCAAGCGGACCGTCCCGGGGATGGCGCATGCCTTCACCTTCTGGGGCTTTACCGTCTTGATGTTCACCATCTTGGAGGCGTACGGCGACCTGTTCGACCGGGACTTCTTCGTCCCGTTCATCGGCCGGGGCCGCCTCCTCGGCCTGGTGGAGGACTTCTTCGCCGTGGCTGTGTTGCTGGCCCTCGCCACGTTCGCCGTCATCCGTACCGTCAACGCACCGAAGCGCCGCGAGCGCAACAGCCGCTTCTACGGCTCCCACCTCGACGCCGCGTGGGTCACCCTCGGCCTGATCGCCGGGGTGATGGTCAGCCTGCTCGTCTACCGTGGCGCCCAGGAGAACGTGAACCACGACTTCCCCTACGGCTCCTCGTGGCTGCCCTTCGCCTCGCGGCTGATCGGCTCGGCGCTCCACCCCCTGGGCAGCGGGGTCAACTCCGTGCTGGAGACGGTCTTCATCCTGCTCAACGTGGCGATCATCACCGGGTTCCTCGTCTTCGTCTCCTACTCCAAGCACCTCCACATCTTCATGGCTCCGGTCAACGTCCTCGCCTCACGCCGGCCCCGGGCCTTGGGCCCGCTCTACAACACCCCCGACATGGACATGGAGAACGTCGACGAGGACACGGTGTTCGGTGCCGGGCACGTCGAAGACCTCAGCTGGAAGAACCTCCTCGACACGCTGACCTGTACCGAGTGCGGCCGCTGCCAGGACGCCTGCCCAGCCTGGAACACCGGCAAGCCGCTCAGCCCCAAGCTCCTCATCATGGGGCTGCGCGACAACCTGTTCGAGTCCGCACCGCGCCTGGTCGGCACCGGCATCGACTGCGAGGGCAAGGAATCCGGCGACGGCGGCACCGACTTGGTCGCCGCCCGGGCTGCCGCCAAGGCGGAAGCCCCCACGCTGGTCCCCAGCACCATTGCCGACGATGTGCTCTGGTCCTGCCTGACCTGCGGGGCATGCGTCGAGCAGTGCCCGGTCGACATCGAGCATGTCGACACCATCGTGGAGATGCGCCGCTACGAAGTGCTGATGGAGTCCCGGTTCCCGACCGAGGCCGGGCTGATGCTCCGCAACATCGAGAACCAGGGCGATCCGTGGGGCCTGGGCGGATCGAAGCGGCTCGAATGGACCACGGGCGTCGACTTCGAGATCCCCGTGGTGAACGGCTCGATCCCCGAGGATGTGGAATACCTGTACTGGGTCGGCTGTGCCGGCGCCCTCGACGAGCGGGCCCGCAAGTCCACCCAGGCCACGGCCCGCCTGCTGCACCAGGCGGGGGTCACGTTCGCCATCCTCGGCCCGCGGGAGTCGTGCACGGGCGATCCGGCGCGCCGCCTGGGAAACGAGTACCTGTACCAGGAGATGGGCAAGGCCAACATCGAGACGTTGAATTCGGTGGGAGCCAAGAAGGTCATCGCCTCGTGCCCACACTGTTTCAACTCGCTCGGCCGCGAGTACCCCGGCCTGGGCGGCGACTTCGAGGTGATCCACCACTCGCAGCTGCTCAGCCACCTGATCGACTCCGGCAGGTTGAGCCCTGGCCGCATGGACTCCAAGGTCACGTACCACGACCCCTGCTACCTGGGCCGCCACAACCGGGTGTTCGACGAGCCCCGGAACGTCCTCGGCTCGATCGACGGGGTCGAGCAGGTCGAGATGCACCGCTGCCGCGAGAAGAGCTTCTGCTGCGGGGCCGGGGGGGCCCGCATG
>JAJYAB010000345.1 GCA_021779775.1 Actinomycetes bacterium | reverse complement strand
GCAGTGAACAGCAAGCCGGTCGCGGGCCACGTCAACCATGCCGATCAGTGTAGGGAGGCGGGGCGAGCAGTTCAGCCGGCGAATGCCAGCCATGCGTCCAGTGTTCCTGGGCGCGAGATGCAGGCGCCGCGAAGATGACGCCGGGTGGCCGGGGGGATTTTGGCGGCGGCTAGCAAGCCGCCGGGGGTCGTCACCAGCATTATCGTAAGCGGCTCGGCGCCCCAAGTGAGATGCGCGGGTACAAGCTCCAAGTGCGTCCCACTGCCCTGTCGGGGCGCAGTCACTTCGGACGGTGGACGTCGCTTCGATGGTCGACGCGGTCTACGTAGACGATGCGTTTGTCTTCGTCGATCCAGTAGATGACGCGATACGGGCCGACTCGTGCGCTGTACCAGCCTTCGAGCTCCCGTCCGAGCGGACGCCCGATTCGGCGAGGGTTGGCGATCAGGCGTCCGAAGCAGAACTCGACGACTGCGCCCACGACCCGTGGCGAGGATTTCGCGAGATGGTCGAGTTGGCGAACTGCAGGCGGCGACCACCGGAGGCCATACTCATCCACGCGACCAGCGGGCGACCGCGGCCTCCTTGGTCAGCTCGATCGTCTGGCCGGTCCGCCGAGCGGCTGCCGCCTCCCGGAGGTCGGCCATCGCGTCGGCATCCGACAGTACGTCGAGCGTGTCTTCGAGCGCCTCGAGGTCCTCGACCGCGAGCACTACCACGCTCGGGCGCCCGTGCTTGGTGATCACCACCCGACGGTGCTCGGTCTCGATCCCTTCGACGACCTCGGACAGACGTGCCTTGGCATCGGCCAGGGAGACCTGTTCGGAAGCAGAGGTGACCATAAGTAAGACTATATCACCCGGGGGAGCCCGCAGGCGAGACGTCTCCGGACGTCGTCAAGGTTCGAATACGAGTGACTACGGTCCACCACAGTCCCGTATTCGAATGGCATGAAGAGGGGCCTCCCCCGGTGACAGCGTGGTTGCCAGCGGAAACTCACCACCAAGAGTGGCCTTGCCACCATGTTGCACGCTGGACTGGACCTATCTCGACACCTCCTCGACATCCACCTCCTCGACATCCACCTCCTCGACGAGGGTGGCTCGACGCTCGCGGCGACCACCGCGCCGCCCGCCGGCTTGGCCCCCAGCGCAGCACGAAGATCGCCCGGGTCGACATCGCCCGTCGCATGGCCGAGGCGATCTGGCCGATGTCGAGCACCGCAGAGCCCTTCGCTCAGGCAGACGCCACCAACGTTCTGGTGGTGGTGGTGGCCGCGTGGAAGCGGAACCGGTCCGGGGGAGTGCTCCCTCGAGCGGGGCGAGAGCCTGGTCGATCCATCCAAAGCGGCACGTCTGTCGGACGGCATCAGGGTCAACGTGTGGTCGGTCCGGATCCTGTCCGATCGGCAGGTCACTCGTGCTCGTCGGTCACCCCGGCGTCGTCGAAGGTCGCCATCTCGGCCAGCACCTTGGCTGCCGCCTGCAGCACCGGCAGCGCCAGGCAGGCTCCGGTCCCTTCGCCGAGACGCAGGTCGAGGTCGAGCAGCGGCACCAGCCCCAGATGCCGCAGCCCGATCGTCGCCCCGGGCTCGCTCGAGCGGTGGCCCGCCACCAGATAGCCGGCACAGTGGGGTGTGAGCGCCACCGCGGTCACCGCGGCGGCCACCGCGATGACACCGTCGAGCAGCACCGGGACCCCGGCTGCCGACCCGCCGACGATGTACCCGACCAGTGCGGCGATCTCGAGCCCGCCGACCGAGGCCAGCACGTCGATCGCACCGGCACTCCCGGCGGTGCCGGTGCGAGCCAACCCGCGCTCCACCACGGCAACCTTGCGCGCCAAGCGCTCGTCGTCGATGCCTGTGCCACGCCCGGTCACCTCGTGCGCCGGCGCGCCGGTAAACGCGGCGACCAGCGCTGCCGAAGGCGTCGTGTTCCCGATGCCCATGTCACCGGTCAACAGGCAGCCGGCACCACCGGCCACCGACTCGGCCGCCACCACGGCCCCCAGGTCCAATGCTTGGCAGGCTTCTCCGCGTGACATGGCCGGTTCGACCGACAGATCGGCGGTTCCTGCCCGGACCTTGGCCCGGCGCAGGTTGGGCGCGTCGGGGAGCTCCGCGGCGACGCCCACGTCGACCACCTGCACGCCGGCACCGACGTGCCGGGCCAGTACGTTGACCGCCGCTCCCCCCGCCACGAAATTGCCCACCATCTGCGCCGTGACCTCCGCCGGCCACGGCGACACCCCCTGGACCAGGACCCCGTGGTCTCCGGCGAACACGGTGACCACGGCCGGCTCGGGGACCGGCGGGGGGCAGCACCGGGCGATCGCTGCCAGCTGCACAGCAGCAGCTTCGATGCGGCCCAGCGATCCTGGCGGCTTGGTCAGCCGGTCGAGACGCTCGGCAGCCAGCCCGGCGGCCTCCCGGTCGACCGGGCGCAGCCGCCGAACCGCTTCGTCGAACGCTCCCACGGCAGGCCTACGCTCAGCTGTCGACGAGCTCGGCGGGAACCTCGCCGTCGTCGACGGGATGGTGGCGGAACAGCCGGTTGAAGAGCATGAACTTCAGGACCCAGAGAATCCCGAAGGCGAACAGGTTGGCGCCGTCGACCATCACGGTGCTCCCGAAGTGGTGCAGGTGGTGGTTCCTGCTGAAGTCGCGCGCCACGCCTGCGGTCACCGTCGACAGCGCGATACCGGCCAGCGACATCGCCCAGAACGGCACCACCTCACGCCACAGGTGGGAGCGACCGCCTTTGCCCCAGGCCCACTTGCGGTTCAGGTAGTACGACGGCACGGTCGCCACGGCGTTGGCGAAGATGGTGCTCGGAACCTCCGTCCACCAGCGGAGCAGTCCGTAGACGATGGTCAGCACCCCGAAAGAGACGGCGGTCGAGACCACCGAGACCATGGTGT
>JAJYAB010000024.1:3859-12351 GCA_021779775.1 Actinomycetes bacterium | reverse complement strand
GGCCTTCGTCGAGATCTACCAGAACTGCAACGTGTTCAACGACGGGGCGTTCGAGGCGATCACCAGTCGGGACAACCGCGCCGACAACCTGGTTCCGCTACGCCATGGTGAGCCCATCCGCTTCGGGGCGGACGGCCAGCGCGGCGTGGTCGCCGGAGCCGACGGCAGGCTACGGCTGGTGGATGTGGCCGACGTCGGTGAGGCGGCGATCCTCGTCCACGACGAGCGGCGCGACGACCCGGGCCTGGCTTTCCAGCTGTCGCGTCTGGCTGCCGGGCCGTTCGAGCCCACCCCCATCGGTGTGTTCCGTGCGGTGGAGCGGCCGGAGTACGGTGCCGCCATGAGCCAACAGCTCGAGGCAGCCCGCCAGCGTAAGGGGCGCGGCGAGCTTGCCGACCTGCTGGCCTCGGGTGGTACCTGGCAGGTCGACTGATCCCGGGTGCGCCCGTGCTCAACCTCGGGTGCGCCTGTGCCGATGCCTTCGGTGGGCCACGGCGCCCGGTGCCCAGGGGGCGGTGCCGGAACGCCGAGGCTCACCGGGAGGCACGCGGCTGTGTGCTGCAGCGCTCCACCGATGCAGCGAGGGGGATCGCCGCGTGCCTTCCGGTCCTGTGCGATCGCCTGGACCGTCCCACATCAGCCGACCACGCTGCGGAACACCATGCCGGTACGGGGTTTCGGCGAGAAGTACGTCGACTTCGGCGGCATGCGCCTGCGGGCATGCGCCCACGCCGCGATCTGGTCGACGGTGACCGGTCGGACGAGGATCGCAGCTCCCGCTCGCCCGCTCGTCACCTCGGCAATCGCGCTCCGCCAGCGGTGGTGGTAAGCGACCTCCGCTCCGGGGATCGACCCAAGCGCCAGGGCCACAACGCTCGCATCCAGGTCGGACCTCGTGGTGGCCGTTGTCTCTGGTCTCGGAGCCAGGAGCCAGACGTCGTCGGCAGTCACCAGGGCCAAGGACCGAGACGCACCGACAGCCGTCAGCACCGCCTCATGGGTGGGTCCGGCATGGATGAGCTCGAACCACCGGTCGAAGGCGCTCACCACATCGACATCTGGCGTCGGTGCGGTGAGCGTCCGGTGGATCGGGCCGACCACCAGCTCTCCGGCGGCGAGCTCCGTCACGAGCGCCATCACGAAGTCCCACGGCCCGCCGGCCCCGTGGCGCACGGCGCGTTGCTCGGACCGGAAGGTCGCCGCCGTCTGCAGCCGATGATGGCCGTCGGCGATGACCACGGGCGACGAGCCCACGGCTGCCGTGATGGCCTCCATCGTGCCAGGGTCATCGACGACCCACAGCCGGTGGCTCACCCCGTCGTCGTCCACCGCCTCGGTATCCGGTGGCCCGTCCGGGCGCACTAGCCTCCCGAGTCCCTCGGTGAGCGACAGGCCCCAGATCGGCGACAGGTTGGCCTGGCAGGCTCGCAGGAGGTCCAGCCGGTCCGTGGTGTCCTTCGGCACCGTCTGCTCGTGAGGGAGCACGTCGCCCGACCCGGGGTCACAGTCCAGCGCGCCGATGACGCCGTTCGTCACGGTGCCGTCGGGTGTGGCCATCTGCAGCACAGAGAACGACGGCCGCTCGTCCTGCACGAGCGTGCCTGCGGCCCGCCATCCCTGGAAGATGGCGGCAGCGGTGACGTAGCGGTCTGCGCCTTCGCGACCGGCCTCCGGCAGTTCGACGTGGATGGCGTTCGCCGGGTGCCGCGCCGCCAGGATGTGGCGCTGCCGGTGGTCCACCACGTCGTACGGTGGTGCGATGACCCGCTCGAGCGGGACCGAGGGCGCATAGCGCAACCCGGTGAACGGCAGGAACCGCGGCACGGCTCCTGCGTAGCACACGAAAGCGCATCGCCAGGGCGCCCAGAACCCGCCATAGCCCAGAACCCGCCGCTCGCCGCCCGTAGACTGGCGGGCCGATGCCGCGACCGGACCTGCACGCCGACCCCCCGTTGCCCGGCGCGCCGGCGGGGGCGCAGCCCGACGAGCAGTCCGGTCTCGGCCGGATCCTGACGGTGCCCAACGCCATCACGGCGATCCGACTGGGCTGCGTGCCGGTGTACCTGTGGCTGCTGTTCGGGGCCCATCGCCAGTCAGCGGCTGCCGTGCTGCTGGCGCTGCTCGGAGCGACCGACTGGGTCGACGGGCACCTGGCCCGCCGGTTCGGGCAGGTCTCCACGTTGGGCAAGGTCCTCGACCCGACGGCCGACCGGGTCCTCGTCGGTGCGGCCGTGGTGTCGATCCTGGTGCAGGGTGCGGTCCCCCTCTGGTTCGGCGTGGCGACCATCGTGCGCGAGGTCGTCGTCTCGTTGGCGGTGGTGGCGCTGGCGGCCATGGGCGCCGAGCGCATCGACGTGCTGTGGATCGGCAAGGCCGGCACCTTCGGGCTCATGTTCGCCTACCCGACGTTCTTGTTGGGCCACGGCCATGCCAGATGGCAGCCCCCGCTGCGGATCGTCGGGTGGGTGTCCGGATCGGTCGGCATGGTGCTGGCCTGGATGGCTGCCGCAGCGTACGTGCCGGAAGGTCGCCGCGCGTTGGCGAGTGGTCGTTCCAGCCGGCGTGCCGGCAACGCGCCAGCGCTCCGCGACATGCCGGAGCGCGACGTGCCGGAGCGCGGAGTAGGGTCCGCGTCGTGACCCGATTCGAGGGACCGGGCGGCGCGTCGGGACCAGCGTCGTGAAGGCCGTCATCATGGCAGGCGGCGAAGGCACCCGCCTGCGGCCACTGACGTCCAACCAGCCGAAGCCGATGCTTCCCATGGCCAACCGGCCGATGATGGAGCACGTCGTCTCCCTGCTGCGCGAGCACGGGTTCCGCGACATCGTCGTGACCGTCGCGTTCATGCCCAACGCCATCCGCAACTACTTCGGCGACGGCTCGGAGTTCGGGGTGCGGATCGTCTACACCAGCGAAGAGTCGCCGCTCGGCACCGCCGGCTCGGTGCGCAATGCCCGCCAGCACCTCGACGAGCGGTTCCTCGTCCTGTCGGGGGACGTGCTCACCGACATCGACCTGAGCGCGGTGGTGGACCACCACCACCATAAGGGCGCACTGGCCACACTGGCGCTGAAGGCGGTGGAGGACCCCCTGGAGTTCGGCATCGTCATCACCCGTGAGGACGGCTCGATCGAGCGGTTCCTGGAGAAGCCGACGTGGGGGCAGGTGTTCAGCGACACCATCAACACCGGCATCTACGTGCTCGAGCCGGAGATCTTCGACTTCATCGACGAAGATCGGCCGGTGGACTTCTCCGGGGAGGTCTTCCCCGCGGTGCTGACCGCCGGCAAGCCGCTGTTCGGCTATGTCGCCGGAGGGTACTGGGAGGACGTCGGCACGCTCGAGGCGTACCTCCGGGCCCATCAGGACATCCTGGACGAGCGGGTCCGGGTGCAGATCGACGGGTTCCTCCTGCGGCCCGGGGTCTGGCTGGGCAAGGGCGCCGAGGTGGATCCGACAGCTGTCATCAGTGGGCCGGCGGTCATCGCCGACAACTGCAGCGTGGGAGGAGGCGCGACGCTCGGTCCGTTCTGCGTGGTCGGTCCGAACGTCCGTATCGGGGACAACGCCCACCTGGAGCGGTCGGTGGTCGGGGACAGCACGTACCTGGCTGCCGGTGTGCGCCTCGACGGCTGCGTGGTGGGCCGGTCCTGCGACCTCCGGCAAGGGGCGCGGTGCGAGGAGGGGGTGGTGCTCGGCGACGAGACGTTCGTCGGCGCGCATGCGGTCCTCAAGTCGGGCGTCAAGGTGTACCCGTTCAAGACCATCGAGATGGGCGCCATGGTCAACACGTCCATCGTGTGGGAGTCCCGGGGGGCCAGGAGCCTGTTCGGGGGCAACGGCGTCGCCGGCCTGGCCAACGTCGACATCAGCCCGGAGCTGGCCATGCGCCTGTCGATGGCCTGGGCGTCAACGCTGGAGAAGGGCACCACCGTCACCGCATCGCGCGACACCAGCCGCGCCGCGCGGGTCCTCAAGCGCGCCATCATGGTCGGCTGCAACGCGGTCGGGGTCAACGTCGACGATCTCGAGGTGGCGACCGTTCCGGTCACCCGGTTCCAGGTGCGCTCGTCGAGCAGCAGGGGCGGCATCACGGTTCGCCTGGCCGAGCACGACACGCAGTCGGTGGAGATCCGCTTCTTCGACGAGGACGGGATCGACGTCCCCGATACGGTGCAGCGGAAGATCGAGCGCCTCTACGGACGCGAAGAGTTCCGCAGGTCCCAGGCCTCGGACCTCGGTGACATCGGATTCCCCCCGCGCACGCTCGAGTTCTACACCGCGGCCCTCATCGGATCTGTCGACGTCGGGGCCGTCCGGGCCTCGGGGTTCAAGCTCGTCCTCGACTACTCCTATGGCGCGGCCAGCTTCGTCATGCCGAACGTCCTGGCCAAGCTGGGGGCCGACGTCCTGGTCGTGAACCCGTACGCGGCGACTGCCGGCGTCGTGTCGAGCGACATCGACAGCGCCGCCGCACATGTCGCGGATCTGGTGCGCGCGTCGGGAGCCCATCTGGGGGCGGTCATCGACCCGGGGGGCGAGCGGATCATCCTGGTCGACGACGGAGGGCGGGTGCTCAGCTACGACGAATGCTTCCTGCTGTTGCTCGACCTGGTCACGGCGTCCATCCCCGGCGCCTCGGTGGCGTTGTCGGTGGCGGCCCCGGTTGCCGCCGAGCGCATCTGCTCGGACGCCGGCGCGTCGATCGTATGGACCAAGCTCTCCGCCCCCCACCTGATGGAGGTGGCAGACTCCGGCGGGGTCGACTTCGCAGCGAGCCAGATGGGCGGGTACATCTTCCCGCGGTTCTTGCCCGCCTTCGACGCCGTCGGTACGCTCGTCCATCTGCTGGCCTTGCTGGCCACCGACGGAAGGCGCCTGTCCGAGCTGACGGACCGGTTGCCCCAGATCCACATCGCCCACGAGGAGGTGGTCACCCCGTGGGAGCAGAAGGGAACGGTGATGCGGACATTGGTCGAGCGGGCCAAGGGTCGGCCGGTGGTCCTGGTCGACGGTGTGAAGCTGCCGGAGCCGGATGGTTGGGCGCTCGTCCTGCCCGACACCCAGGAACCGGTCACCCACGTGTGGGCCGAAGCGCAGAGCGAGGCGGAGGCGCGGGCCCGAGCGCAAGAGCACGCTGTGCGGATCCGCCAGCTTCTCGGCTGACCACATCCGGTTCGCGTGCTGCACCGCGCGGGCGCAGCGCCGACCGAATTCCGGTAGGGTCGAGCGCCATGCAGGTGCCAGACGGCCTCCGGTTCACGACAGACCACGAATGGGTCCGGGTCATGGGCACGAGGATCCGGGTCGGTATCACCGACTACGCCCAGGATGCGTTGGGGGACGTGGTGTTCGTGCAGCTTCCCGAGCCGGGACTGGAGCTTGGCCCCGGTGGGGTGCTGGGCGAGGTCGAGTCCACCAAGTCGGTGTCCGAGGTCTACGCACCGGTGGCCGGCACCGTGGCCACCGTCAACACCGAGTTGGTCGACACGCCGGAGCTTCTGAACACCGATCCGTACGGGGAAGGGTGGCTCTGTGAGCTCGAGCCGGCCGACGTCGGTGCGGTCAACGGCCTGCTCGACGCTGCGGGGTACCGGGCACGCACCGACGCGTGACCGGGCCCTCCGTGCGGGACAGGGGACGGAGTAGCGTGGTGGACGTGGCGTTCTGCAACAACTGTGGGCACCGCAATCCGGCGGGGGCGAACTTCTGCTCGTCGTGTGGTGCCGTGCTCGGCATGGCCACCTCCGACACCACCGTCATCTTGCACCCGGTGGACGCCCAGGGTGAGCCGGGGGAGGACGAGCTCACCGTGGCGATGCCCGAAGCGTCGGAGGGCGCCGGGGTCCTGGTGGTGAAGCGCGGTCCGAACGCCGGTGCGCGCTTCATGCTCGCCGCCGAGGTCACGAGGGCGGGCCGGCATCCGGAGAGCGACATCTTCTTGGACGACATCACGGTGTCGCGGCGGCATGCCGAGTTCGAGCACGCCGCCGAGGCCACGGTCGTGCGCGACGTGGGCTCGTTGAACGGCACCTACGTCAACCACGAGCGGATCGAGGAGGTCCGTCTGTCGAGTGGCGACGAGGTGCAGATCGGCAAGTTCAAGCTGGTCTTCCTGACCGCCACAGACGAGTGACCGCGCGCGTTCCCGCGGGCATGCGTCGATGACCGGACGCTCCTACCTGTCGATCGGTGACGTGCTGACGTTGCTCCGCCAGGAGTTCCCTGACGTCACCATCTCGAAGATCCGGTTCCTCGAGAGCCAGGGCCTCGTCGACCCCGAACGGACCCCCTCGGGGTATCGAAAGTTCTACGACGACGACGTCGAACGGCTCCGTTGGGTGCTGCGCCAGCAACGAGAGCACTTCCTGCCGCTCAAGGTGATCAAGGGGAGGCTCGACAGCGAGACCCCCGAGACCCCCGAGACCCCCGAGACCCCCGAGGCGCTCGGAGCACCGGGCACCGCCGGGCACCTCGAGGGCGACCGGCTGGACCAGCCTCTCCTGACCGGTGTGATCAGCGGCACGCCGGTCACGACGGTACCGCATGTCACTGCCGGCAGCACCGGTGCCGGCAGCACCGGGATGGCGCCCGGCGACCGGCTCCCCGGCTTCGATGCGGCAGACCGCGGTGAAGGGCCAGGCGACGTCGATGCCGGCAGCGGCAGCGGCAGCGGCAGCGGTCCGGCCCAACCGGTCGCCGGGGTGCCGGTGCGTCGCTCCCTGGCAGGGCGTGAAGCGGCGCACGAGGCCGGAGCGCCGGCAGCCCGCTCACCGGCAGCCGGCCCACCGGCAGCCCGCTTATCGGGAGCCGACCTGACAGGAGCGAGCATGACCATCGAAGAGCTTGCCGCCGCAGCCGGCCTGGCTGTCGCCGACGTGCAGCAGCTGCAGTCGTTCGGGCTGGTGGCCGACCAAGTGGTTGGTGGTACCTCGTACTTCGACGAGGAGGCGCTGGCCGTCGCCCGTACTGCCGCCGGCTTCGCCCGGTTCGGAGTCGAGCCTCGTCATCTGCGCTTCCACAAGCATGCGGCAGATCGCGAGGCCGGGTTCATCGAGCAGATCGTGCTGCCCTTGGTGAAGCAGCGCAATCCCGAGGCCCGGCAGCGGGCGCACGACACTGCGGCGGAGCTGTCCCGTCTCGGTCAAGGGCTCCGAGCGGCGCTCGTCCGGCGGGCGCTGCGCAACCTGACCGGAGGTTGATCCCGGCCACCGGCCTCCGGATCGTCCACGACCGGTCAGCCCTGGCGCAGGCCGTCGCTCGTCTGGGAGCGGAGATCTCGGCTGCCCATCCTGCCGGCGTCCTCATGGTCGGCGTCTTACCGGGCAGCCTCTTCTTGATGGCCGACCTCGTCCGGGTCCTGGCCATCCCCTGCGAGGTGGACTTCCTGGCCCTGTCGGAGTACACCCCAGGTCACGGCCGGGTGCGGATAGAGAAAGACGTCGACATCGACGTGGGGGACCGCCAGGTGGTGCTGGTCGAGGACATCGTCGACACCGGCCTGACGACCGCCTTCGTCGTGGACGAGCTGCGCCGGCGTGCCGCGCGGTCCGTCGAGGTCTGCACGATGTTCGACCGCCGAGCGCGAAGGATCGTTCCCGTCGTGCTGCACCACGTCGGCTTCGTCGCCCCCGACGACCTCCTGCTCGGCTACGGGCTCGACGTGCGGGGCCGCTACCGCAACCTGGGCTTCGTGGCAGCCGTGGACGTCCACGTGCTCGCCCGGGACCCGGACGCGCATGTGACGTACCTCTATGGACAGTAAGTTGCAGGCATGGTCGAGGTCAGACTGAGCGCGGTTCGGGTGGACCTGCAGTCCAACACACCGGTGCTCCTCCTGACCGAGGCGGACGGCGTGGGACGCACCCTGCCCATCTTCATCGGTGCGCCCGAGGCCACCGCGATCGCCTTCGCCGTCCAGGGTGTGTCACCCCCGCGGCCGATGACCCATGACCTGCTCCGCGACGTCATCGAGGCGCTCGGAGCCCAGCTGGGACGGGTGGTCATCACCGAGCTCCGAGCAGCGACCTATTTCGCCGAGCTGCATCTCGAGCGCCCGAACGGCTCGCTCACCGTGTCGGCACGCCCGTCCGATGCCGTCGCCCTGGCTGTCCGGACCGGCAGCCCGCTGTTCGTGTCGGACGAGCTGATGGACACCGAAGGGGTGCTCCTGCCGGCAGACGACGAGGACTCGTCGAGCCCGGACGAGCTGGTCGGCCAGTTCCGGCAATTTCTCGACGAGGTGCGCCCCGAGGACTTCTCGTCCTGACAGACTGGTCCGGGTCGCCGGAGCCCCAGGCCTGACGCCACCGCGGGTGCGCAACACCTCGCCGGCCCGGCCAGGAGCGCCGGCGTCGACATCGGAACGGATCGAGGAGGTCCCAGGTGAAGATCGTCACGCCCCGACACGGCCATGTCGCGCGGGGAGCCCCGCTCGTGCTCGTGGCCTGCGGGCTGGTGCTCGGGGCATGCGGGTCTGACCACCGCTCGAG
>JAJYAB010000024.1:0-3849 GCA_021779775.1 Actinomycetes bacterium | reverse complement strand
GACCACCATCACCTCCACCTCGGTGGTGCCCACCTCGACGACCACTGCACCGGCATCGGCCCACTGCACGGCATCCATGTTGGCGGGCAGCGTCGAAGGCACGAGCGGTGGGGCCGGCACCTTCGAGACGACGGTGGCGCTGAAGAACGTGTCGGCGGCCTCGTGTCCCACGGGCGGGTACGCCGGGCTCCAGCTGGTCGATGCCCATGGCAACCAGCTCCCCACCCAGACCCTGCGGGGAGGGACGCTCAATTTCGAGGACATCCCGGTCACCAGCTTCGTCCTGGCCCCAGGAGCTACCGCGTGGTTCAACATCGGGTACTCCGACGTGCCGGTCGGCTCGCAAACGTCGTGCGCCGTCGCCTCGCAGCTGCAGGTGATCCCGCCGGGCGACGTCGCCCATCTCGCCATCGCTGCGACGATTGCCGCGTGCGGATCCGGGACGGTGCACGAGTCCCCCATGTTCGCTTCGGGGTCGCCGGCCACCCAGACCACGGCACCCCCCCCGGGGGGCTGACCGGCACCGGGTCCTGGTGGTGGCACCGCGCGGTCATGGCGAGGCACCGCCCTCGACGCGGACCACGATCCGGCCCCGGACACGGCCGGCGACGATGTCGTCGAGCGCGGGGCCTACCGTCTGGAGCGAGACCTCGCGATCGACGAGGGTGGCGAGGTCGTTCGGGCGGAGGTCGTGGGCCAGCCGGTCCCAGACCGGGCGGCGTCGCTCCGGCGGGGTCTGAACCGTGTCGATGCCGAGCAGGGCGACGTTGCGGACGATGAACGGGTAGACGGTGGTCTCCAGCGCTGCGCCACCGGTCAGTCCGCTGGCCGCTACCGCCGCCCCGTAGCGCAAGGTCCGGAGCACCTGGTGCAGGGTTGCCCCGCCGACGCAGTCGACGGCGCCCGCCCAGCGGGGCGGCCCGAGGGTGCGCTGCGGATCGAGCTCCAGGTCGCGTCCGACGACCTCGGACGCCCCGAGCGCCTGCAGCCACGAGTGCTGCGCTGCCTTGCCGGCGCTGGCTACGACGTCGTAGCCGCGGGCGGCGAGCATGGCCACCGCCAGGGAGCCGACCCCTCCGGACGCCCCCGTGACCAGTACCGGGCCGTCTCCGACCTGCAGGCCGTGCCGCTCGAGGGCGTCGAGCGACAAGGCGGCGGTGAAGCCGGCGGTCCCGATGATCATGGCCTGGCGCGCCGTCAGGCCGGCGGGGAGCGGCACCGCCCAGGCGGAGGGCACTCGGGCATACCCGGCGAAGCCGCCATGGCGTGCCACCCCGAGGTCGTGCCCGTGCACCACCACCGCGGTGCCGGGCGGCATCTCCGGGTCGTCGCTGCCGACGACGGTGCCCGCCAGGTCGACGCCCGGAACCAGCGGTGACCGGCGGGCCACCCGGTTGCCGGCGACGGTGACCATGCCGTCTTTGGCGTTGACCGCTGACCACGACACGCGGACGAGCAGCTCCCCGGGATCGAGGTCGTCCGTCGTGAGCGACCCCAGCCCGCGGGTGACGCCGTCTGGACCGTTGTCCACCAGGTACGCCGGGAATTCCTTTAGCATCTTCGCTACCCTACGGGCCCCCATGGACAGCGACCGATCCCCACGTCCAATCTCTCCCGCCGACATGGCTGCCGGCCGGGTGTCGTGGTCGGGCTTGCAGGTCGAAGCCAGCCGTCTCTGGTGGTCGGCGTCGCGGCCGGCCGACGGCGGCCGGCAGGTGGTCCAGTACGTGTGGCTGGACGACATGGAGCTGGGCGGCATGGATTCGGGCGGCATGGATTCGGGCGGCCGTATCGAAGCCGGCGCGACGCTGCTCCCACCGTACGATGCCTCCCCCCCCGGCGTCGCCGTCCGCTCGCGCGTGCACGAGTACGGGGGTGCGGCGTTCGTCGCCATGGAGGACGGCACGCTGGTGTACACCGACGGGGCCACGCAGGGGTTGTGGAGCGTCCGCCCCGGCTTGTCGTGCCGACGGCTCACCCCGGAGCCGCCCGACGACGAAGAGCATCGGTATGCCGACGCCCGGCCGGTTCCCGGGTCGCCATGGATGGTGGCGGTGCGCCAGCGGCACCACGCCGCGGGCGTGGCGAACGAGCTGGTGGCGGTGTCGCGTGTAGCGGGGCGGCACGGTCAGCCGGGGGCGGTGGTGGTGGTCTCGGATGCCCACGACTTCGTCGCTGCTCCGCGGCCGTCGGGCGGCGGGCGGCGGCTGGCCTTCGTGGTGTGGGACCACCCGTCGATGCCGTGGGACGACAGCCGCCTCATGGTCGGCACCTGGCGGGGCGACGGTCTCGGGCCCCGGCTCACCGAGGTGGACGACGTCGCCGGTGGAGCAGGGGTGTCGGTGGGACAGCCCGCCTGGGCCCCGGACGGCTCGCTCTGGCACATGGCCGACGACGGCGGGTGGTGGCAGCCCTACCGATGGGATCCCCTGAGCGGGACCAGGCGCCGGATGTGTGCTGCCGAAGTGGAGTTCCACGCTCCCGACTGGGCGTTGGGCCAGCAGAGCTACGGGTTCCTGGCTGACGGCCGGCTGGTGTGCCGGTTCCGCAGCCAGGGACGCGACCGGATCGGGATCGTCGACCCGGAGGCGGGCTCGCTGGTCGAGGTGGAGCAGCCGCTGGTCACGGTGACGGCCTTGGCTGCCGGCAAGGGAGCGACCGCCGGCCTGGTGGCCCTGCTCGGTGCCTCTGCCACCGAGCCGACCGGGGTGCATCTGCTCCGTGTGCCCCCGGCACCGGCAGGAGCGCCCGGCGCATCGTCGCCTCAGGCCCCGCGCCACGGTCGTCCGGCGGTGGCGGCGGTGGCGGCGGTGGCGGTGGCCGAGTCGTTCACGTTCTCCAGTCCCGGCGGCGGCTTGGCGTACGCGCTGGTCTACGAGCCTGTTTGGGCGTCCGGGCAGCGCCCGCCACTGGTGGTGATCTGCCACGGGGGGCCGACCGGCGCAGCCGAGCCCGGGTTCGACCTGGCGGTGCAGCAATTCACGAGCAGGGGGGTAGCCGTCGCCGCGGTCGACTACCGCGGCTCCTCAGGGTATGGCCGCGCCTACCGCCAAGCGCTCGAGGGCGCGTGGGGCGTCGCCGACGCCGAGGACACCGCAGCGTGCGCGCGCGCCCTCGCCGATGCCGGGCGTGTCGACGCCCGCAGGATGGCGGTGCGGGGCTCGAGTGCCGGCGGGCTGACCGCGTTGCGCTCGGCGACCAGGGGGGGTCCGTTCGTGGCAGCCGTGTCCGCCTACGGAGTCACCGACCTGCGTGCGCTCGCCCGCGACACCCACAAGTTCGAGTCCCGGTACCTCGACACTCTCGTCGGTCCATGGCCTGCGGCCGCCGAGCGCTACGCCGAGCGCTCACCTGCGTTGCACCCGGAGACGATCGGGTGCGCCGTGCTGCTGCTGCACGGCGCCGACGACGAGGTCGTGCCTGTCGAGCAGGCGACACGGCTGGCCGGTGCGCTGCGTCGGCTCGGTCGCCGCTGCGACCTGCACGTGTTCCCCGGCGAAGGCCATGGCTTTCGGCGGTCGGAGACGTTGGCCTCCGCCGCCGCTGCCGAGCTCGGGTTCCTCGGTGACCTGCTCGGGTTCCCGGGTGTCGTAGCGCAACCGGCGACCGGCAGCGCTGGAAGAGGCTGGCAGGGTCGCTCGCCGGTCCCGCCTAGCATGGGGTGATGACCTCGGGTCGGGTGCGGCGCTCGGCGCGCCGCCTGGCGCAGGTGGTCGGGGGGTGGAGCCCGGAAGAGCGCGACGCCGTCCTGTACGCCGCATCCGGTCTGTTCGCGGGGATCACCACCCAGGCGTCGGGGATCACCATCTACCGGCCGTGGGGCGAGATCGCTGTCGGGCCGTACCTGCT
>JAJYAB010000344.1 GCA_021779775.1 Actinomycetes bacterium | reverse complement strand
GTCAGGTATTCGACCGGCATCGATGACAGTGGCGGGCCGCTGCGGATGCGCATCAGGTCTTCTTTCGAGCGGGCCGAGTATCCGGCTTCCAAGAGGGTCACGGTGGTGACATGGACGAGTCCGCGGTCAATCCTGCTCGCCCACGCCTCCGGGTCCCTACTCAGTCCGAGCCGCTCCAGAGCGGACTTGTCGATCAACCACGCGGTACCTCGATCCCCCTCGGTCAGGACCACGCGCGAGCCATGATCTCCGGATCCCTGAGATCAGCCGCGAGTGAGCCGAACTGTCGGAGATGGTCGACGGTTACGGGAGTCTTTCCTCGCCGTGCTTCCTGCCCGATGCGACGGCGGAGGAACTCGTTCCTGGAGAGACCGAGTGAGGCAGCGCGGACGTCGATGGCCGCCACGACGTCGTCCGGGACATCTCGGATGAGGATGTTGGGCATGCCCACCTCCTTTCGATATCGGATGATATCACCCCAACCGGCCTCGGCCCCAGTTCGGCCACAGCCGACCGCCTCCAGAGATCACCGGTCGACACCGTCCGGCTCGAGGCGGGACCGGTCACCCCGGGCAACGGTCAAGGACCCGGATCAGGGCCACGGGAGGGTTGGAAAACAGTCTCATGCTCTCCGCTCGGTGACCAACAACCTCGTCGCCCGGGATATCCGATCACTTGGTGGCGCTCGGGACCACCCCCCAGGCTGCTGTGGCGTCAGCGACCCGCTCCGACACGTCGACCAATACTGCGGCGTCCACGGGCAAGAACCGCACCTGGCCGCTGGCCGGCCACAGCCCGACGACCCGGCGAGGAACGGCCTCCGGGCCGGCGGACAGGCCAGCCACCAGGGCTTCCCATCCGAGCCGGAGGCGCCAGTCGGCACCGGGGGCGTCCCCCTGGCCCACGATGATCGCCACCGGCCCACTGTCGGCTCGAACCAGGACGTCGAAACGGGCCCGGAGCACCAGACGCCCCGATGCCGGGCACCAGCGATAGCCCGGCGGGCCGAAGGCTGCCCGCCGGCGAAGCGGCGACCAATCCAGCGCCGTCCACAGCTGGGTGGCCCAGGTAACAGCCGCTGCCTGGGCAGCGGCGCGAGCAGCGGGGTCGAGCCCGGCATACCAGTCCGCCCACCACGCCGGCCTCCGACGGCCGCAGCCACCGTCCCGCTCAGCCGCCACATCCTCGACAGCGTCGGCCAGCACGGCAGCCACTGCCGCCGCCGGGTAGGACACCCGCGCCAGCATGCACCGTCCGGCGGCAGCCAGACCGACAGCCCGCCGGCATCGTGCTGGGCTCGGCGTGAACCGGTCACCGTCGACAAGGTTGCACGCCTCGGGCCGCGAGATCCCCAGAGTGTACCGGTAGCCATCGATGGCCAACGGCGCCGAGGCTCCACCACCGGGCAATCCACCGATCTGATCGCACAGTGCGGCTCCGATCTGATGGAGCACGTCGGCCGCCGGAGCCGAACCACACGGGGCCAGGACCGCCGCCGTCAGCCCAGGCGCCCGGGGCAATCCGACCGGAAGCCGCGCAGCCTCGGCGGGCCGCACGACGTGCGGTAGGGCAACCGTGGCCGGCATGCTGGTGCTCATGCCGCCACTGCCTGCGGCTCGCGCTCCGAGGTCTGGCGGGAGCGGCCCGTCACCGCGATTGGACCGGTCCCCTGGCGTTGGCGACGGACCATGGCCACGACCCAGTCGAGGGCGGCAACCAACGACACCTCGCCCACCGGCTCGGCTACCAGCTCGCCGGTGCCTGCCGACCAGGTCGCACAGCAGAAGGGAGGTGCACCGCTGCGGAGCGTCTCGGTGAGCATGGCCAGCTGGCGGGCGGCACGGTGCCGGGGCCGGATCGGGCCGGGCACGACGTCGACCAGGCACACCGATGCCCGGCCGGATGCCGGCGCGCCCAGCGCCAGGTCGACGGTGGTCGACAGCACGAACCGGCCGCCGCACAGCGGCACGACGAGCCGTTCCTCGGTACGTGGGTACCACCACGGTGCCGGCGGTCCCCACGCGCCTACGATGCGAGCGGCAGCAGAGTCGGCGATGCTACTGAGCGCGCGGTAGCTCGCAGCATCGAGACGATCGACAAAGGACACCATGGCGTCCCCGTCCCCGCCGCCGGCCAGCGCGCTACGCGCGTCACCGAGCGGATCGCCCACGAAGCCCACCGTCATCCACTGACGGAACAGGGCATGGACCACCAGGTCGGCGGCACGAGCCGGCGACATGGCCGGTGATACTGCGCGCTGGTGCCCGCCGGTGAACGGGGCAAGGAGGTCGGCGTCGACGGCGAGCGGAACAGCATCTTCCAACACAGCATCTTCCAGCACGTTGCCGCTGATACCCAGCTCGTCTTCCAACCAAGCGCGGAGGCCCCCGGCAAAGCCGGGGTCGACAACAGGGCGGCCACCGCCGGTCGCCCGGAGGCGCGCCACGACATCCTGGTCGTCGCTGGGGGTAGATCGCGTCTTGGCCACCCGGCCATCGTGCCCGACGGGTGTGCCGCTGCCCCAGTATCTGCTCGAAGCGGCCCCAATCCGAGCAGCAGCCAGCCGATAGCCTGTGTGCATCATGGACGTTGCGCCTGTCGCTTCGTGGCGCCGCCGAGTGGGCAGGCGGTGGCGCCACCGAGTGGGCAGGGAGGTCTCCGAGGCCCGATGACCCCGGCCTTCCTGGTGGTGTTCGGCTTGTTCGTGGCGTCGATGGTGGCCATCACCGTCATCGCCGTGCGCTGGGCGGTGTGCCGCGACAGGGCAGCACGCCGAGCCGGATCAGCGGACATTTCCCGACCGGCCGCTCCAGCCGCCACCGGCCATGACCACCTGGACCAGCCTGACCCGGGGGTGCCGTGACCCGCGATGCGCTGCCCGGCGGCGTGTTCGCCGCCCCCGGATCGACTCGCCGCCAGCTCACCCGCCA